>JAJPJZ010000174.1 GCA_021323935.1 Terriglobia bacterium
CAGCGGAACTGATGCCGCCGGCAACCAGATTGCCAACCAGAACTTCTCCGGAGCCAACGTCCAATACAACGCCTTTGCCAACCCGCTTGCCGTTTGGAACAACGTCCGGCCGGCGATCCTCGGGCTTGACAATGGACACAACAGCGGAACCGGCCTGCTGCGCGGCATGCCGTTCTGGAACGTGGACTTGAGCGTGAAGAAGAACTTCCGGATCACGGAGCGCTTCAGCACAACGTTCTCGACCGTGTTCACAAACCTGTTCAACCACGACCAATTCAGCGATGGAACGATTGATCTATCGAACCCTGGCTGCCTAGGCGTATTGACTGCTGGCTGCTCGGCGTCCGGTGCGACACAGATCAGCAACCCGCGACAGATTGAATTGAGTCTGCGCATCAACTTCTAACCTGCTGTAGAAATGCTTAAGGCCGGGAGAGATTCTCCCGGCCTTTTTTATTGCCCCCAGCCTAGCGCGCGAAGGCGGCGGCCTGCATGTTTTCGCGGGCCATATCGGAGGATGAGGCGATGCCTTCGACGCGCAGCTTGAAGTCGTCGGGGTTCGACGCGCCTTCCAGTGCGGTTTCATACGAGATGAGGCCGCGCTGGTACAGATCGTAGAGTGACTGATCGAAGGTCTGCATCCCGTACTGCGACGTGCCGGTCACAATGGCTTCCTTGATGAGGCGCGTTTTTTCCGGCGTCACGATGCATTCCTTGATGAACGGGGTCGCAATCAGCACTTCGGCAGCGGGCACGCGCCCTTCGTTATCGGCGCGGCGCACCAGGCGCTGGCTCACCACGGCGCGCAGCGTGGCGGCAAGCTGCATGCGAATCTGCTTCTGCTCCGGCGGCGGGAACACGGCGATGATGCGGTTGATGGTCTCAACCGCGTCGAGGGTGTGCAGGGTCGAAAACACCAGGTGGCCGGTTTCGGCGGCGTGCAGCGCGGTGGCGATGGTTTCAAGGTCGCGCATTTCGCCGACCAGGATGACGTCGGGGTCCTGGCGAAGGCTGGCGCGCAGCGCCGAAGCAAACGAAGGCGTATCGACTTCGACTTCGCGCTGGTTTACGCAGCCTTTTTTGTCGCGATGCAGGAACTCGATGGGGTCTTCAATGGTAATGATGTGCTCGGGGCGGCTGGAATTGATGCGATCGATCATGGCGGCCAGCGTGGTCGATTTGCCCGAGCCGGTGATGCCGGTGACCAGCACCAGGCCGCGCTGCTCTTCGCAAATCTGGTCGAGAATGCGCGGCAGGAACAATTCATCGAGCGCGCGGATCTTGGTGGGAATGACGCGAAGCACCAGGCCAACGTTTCCGCGCTGCTGAAACACGTTCACGCGGAAGCGGCCCAGGCCGGGCACGCCGTAGGCCATATCGAGCTCGGCGGTTTCCTTGAAGCGCTGCTTCTGGCGGTTTGACATCATGCTGAAGGCCATGTTCAGCATGTCTTCGGCGCTCACGCGCGCCTGGTCGGTCACGGGGACCAGGTCGCCATCGACGCGCAACTGTGGATAATTGCCGACCTTCAGGTGAAGGTCGCTGGCTTTGCGTTCAATGGCAATGCGAAGCAGGTCGTCAATATTCATGCCGGGTGCGCTCAGCGGGCAAATGGAGAGCGGGACAGATGCCGCGCTACGGCGAAAGTAGCACCCCGCCGGCCGGGCCACAATCGAGCGTTAGTACAGGCGAGTGACGTTGGTAATTGCCCTTGCGATAGGCCCGGATCCGTACGAAAACGCGGCCCCCTCGGCCGAGGGGACGCCGTTTCACCGTGAGAATGGTGGTGCCGGAAGGCCACCGAGTGCCGGTCATCACCGCGCTCGGCCGGCCTCCTGCGAACCCAGCGTCAGAGCGCTCAGGTGACCGCCAGTATTACATCGTGCTTTATGATGACCTTTGGGTGTGCAAGATTCCGAATCACTCTCCTGACTGGCCCCTTGGGGCGTGATTGACGGAAAGGGAGAACGGCAAGCCATTGTCGGACCTGCGGCCCCACATCGTGATCATCGGCGGCGGGTTTGGCGGCCTTTACTGCGCGAAAGAACTGGCGCGGCACAAAGACGTTCACATCACGGTGGTCGATCGCAAGAACCACCACACCTTCCAGCCGCTGCTGTACCAGGTGGCCTCGGCCGTGCTTTCACCCGGCGAAATCGCAAGCCCAATCCGCTCGGTGTTGCGGAGCAAAAAGAACGTCAATGTTTTTTTAGGAGAGGCGCTGGGATTTGACCTGGCGGCGCGCCAGGTGAAGCTGCGTGAATTCGCGCTGAGCTATGACTTCCTGGTGGTTGCGGCCGGCGCTACGCATTCATATTTTGGCCACGACGAGTGGGCGGGATTTGCGCCCGGGCTGAAGACGATTGAAGATGCGCTGGAAATTCGCCGGCGCGTGCTGCTGGCTTATGAGATTGCCGAGCGCCGGGCGGCGGCCGGCGAAACCCAATATCCGCTGAACTTCGTGGTGATTGGCGCCGGGCCAACCGGCGTGGAGCTGGCCGGGGCGCTGGCCGATATTGCGCGCGAGGCGCTGGTGCACGACTTTCGCTCGATTGATCCGGCACGCTCGCGCGTGCTGCTGCTGGAAGGCGGGCCGCGCGTGCTGGCCGCTTACCCCGACGACCTTTCCACCAAGGCGCAGCGGCAACTGGAGAAGCTTGGAGTCGAAGTGCATACCGGCGCAATCGTGAGCAATATTGAAGCCGGCAAAGTGCATGTGGGCGAGCAGGTGATCGAGGCGTCGGTGGTGCTTTGGGCGGCCGGCGTGCGGGCCTCTTCGCTAGGCGCGGCACTCGGCGTCAGCACCGATCGCGCGGGGCGCGTAGAAGTGGAGCGCGACCTGAGCATACCGGGGCATCCGGAGGTGTTCGTGATCGGCGACCTGGCGGCGTTCAAAGGGCCGGGCGGAAAGCTGCTGCCCGGGGTTGCGCCGGTTGCAATCCAGCAGGGCAAGGCGGCGGCCGCGAATATCTGGCGGCGCATTCAAGGGCAGCCGACCTGCGGATTCATTTATCGCGATAAAGGAAGTCTGGCGACGATCGGGCGCTCGGCCGCGGTGGCGGAAATCGGCAAAGCGCATTTTTCAGGCACACTGGCCTGGCTGCTTTGGCTGCTGGTGCACATTCTTTACCTGATCGGCTTTCGCAACCGGGCGCTGGTCGTGATGAACTGGGCGTGGGCCTACTTCACCCGGGGAAGAGGCATACGGCTCATTACCGGCTCAACCGAGCTGCCGGGCGTTACGCCGCCCAGATAGAGAAGGCGCAGCGGAGCTGCCTTCCCTACCAAGTGCATGCGTTCTGCTCTGGCGGGTTTGAGCGCGCGCCGTCGTCGCTTTTGCCTTCGGAGGCGGCCGCTACCCCTTGAACGGCTCGTCGAAGCTGCCGCCGTAAATATCGGGCACCTTCGAACCCATCGGCCGCAGGTAGGTTGTAAGCTGGCCGCGATGATGCACGGTGTGGTCTTGCGCGAACTGCAGGAACAGGAATGCCGGCATGGTCATGATGCCGAAAAACGGCACCGGCTTCAGCAGGTCCTGCGGTGACATGGCGCGCACGCGCGCGGCGGCTTTCTTGAACTCGGCTTCATACCACTTCAGCAGGCCGGCAACGGTGTCAAAGGGGCGCGGCGGCTCGCCGGTCCATTCAAAGTTGCGGTCGGCGATGGAGTTCAGGAACCAGACGTCGGACTGCGCAACGTGGCAGGCCAGGTCCCACGCGGAGCGCGAGTTGGGCTCGGGCTTGTACTCGCGCTGGTTATCGGGAACATTGCCGATCACGCGGCGGGTGGTGGGGTGCTCCTGTTCAATTCGCGCAAGCGTGATGTCGCGGTAAGTGGCGGCAAATTCAGGCGTGAAATGTGGCTGAGAGGCTGGAGAAGACATGGGATCTCCTTTGGAAAATGGAGAACCATGCTAACAAAAAAACCGCGCGCAAGAACGAAAACTGAATGGCGCGGGCGGCCTTCGGCGAGGAAACTTCAGGCGGGATAAGGACGCTTAAGCTTCCTGAAATTGCCCCTTAAACTCCGACCGTCTGCTTCACCGGCACCGGCGTCATCCAGTTGTGGCGATCTTCAATCTTGC
>JAJPJZ010000365.1 GCA_021323935.1 Terriglobia bacterium
GCGGGTGAGGCTTCAAACAGCGCGATCACGCCATCGCGAAGGATGCCGACCGCGCGCGGAAAGCGCTCGAAGGTCTCGAGTTCAAAGCCGGCTGCGTAGATGCGCGCAAGTTGCTCGGCGGGATCGGCCATGCTCAACAGGCGCCGGCAATCGAAACCGTAATGTCAAGCGGCTTGCGGCGGGCATTGGCGGCCACGCGCACGGAGTAATGATTGTCAGGAAAGCCCTTACGATGAAGCAGCAGCATGTATTCGCCGGGCGCCAGGCGCGGGAAACGGAACGTGCCGTCCTGCCCTAAACCGACTTGCGTGGGTGGGCGCTTGCGATCTGCGGGCTGAATGCTCAGCCGCGCGCCCTCGATCGGAGTACCGCTGGTGCGCACCGCGCCGAACACTTCAGGAACGCGGCCCAGGTTGACCAAGGGACACTGCGCCACGGCTGCCGAAGCAAACGTACACATCAGCGCGATCATTGCCGGCCGCTTGATCATCACATTTTGTACTTGCCCAAGTCTTCGTCGTTCAGGCCTTCGAGCCAGCGGCGCAGTTCCTCCTGCGAAACGCGGTCGGCGGAGGCGCCGGCCTGCTTTGACGCTTTCAGGACTTCATCGGCAACGAAGATTGGGCAATCCATGCGCAACGCAACTGCCAGGGCGTCAGAAGGGCGCGAATCCACGCTGATGACGCGGCCGTCGCGCTCCAGCCAGATGACGGCATAAAAAGTTTCCTCGCGCAGTTCACTGACCACAATTTTGTGCACGCGCGTATCCAGCCCCAGCAACAGGTTCTTGATCAGGTCATGAGTAAGCGGCCGCGGCGTACTCACCTTTTCGATTTCAAGCGCGATTGCGTTGGCCTCATAAACCCCGACCCAGATGGGCAGCACGATCTCGCTGCCGACATCCTTGAGAACGACGACCGGCATATTGGTTACCGGATCCATCATCAGGCCCCGAATTTTCATTTCAACTTCGGCCATATCTCTCCCGATACTCTACTGCAACACACGCAGCGTCGGCGGCGCCGTAAACGTTTGCTCCGGAACCCAGGAAGTATTTTGCAGCTCGCCTGCCAGGCTATTGGGGAACGTAGCCGTAATCCTGACCTCGTAATAACCGCCCGGCACCGGCGCCGCGCCGGCAGCGACAAAGTTCACGGTTTTATTCTGGGCGCTCCGTCCAATCCACTGGCCGCGGACGCTGTTGTAGCCCTCGACCATTACTTCAATATTTTCTCCTAAGTGCCTGCGATTGCGCGCCGCCTGGATTTGCCGCTGCCGCTCCTGCAGAATCGCCAGCCGCTGGGCCTTCACTTCGTCAGGAATGCTGTCGGGCAGGTTCAGCGCGGGCGTGTTGGGCCGCGGTGAGTATTTAAAGCTGAACACGCCGTCATAGCCCACCTCATCGAGCAGCGAAATGGTTTCTTCGAATTCGGCGTCAGTTTCGCCGGGGAAGCCGACAATCACGTCGGTGGTGAGGCTGATCTCGCGCGGCGAAGCCTTCATCCACGCGATGCGTTCCAGGTATTGGTCGCGGGTGTACTCGCGCAGCATTCGCTTCAACGTGGAAGACGCGCCACTTTGCACCGGCAAGTGCACATGGTTGCAGACGGCCGGAACCGCGTTCATGGCGTCAACGATGTCGCGGGTGAAATCGCGGGGATGCGACGTGGTAAAGCGCACCCTGCGGATGCCCGGCACTTCGCCGATCGCTGCCAGCAACTCAGCAAAGCTCATCCGGTGGCTGGGGTCGCGATATGAATTCACGTTTTGGCCGAGGAGCTGGATGTCGGTAAACCCCTGCTCCGCCATGCGCTGCGCTTCGCGCAGTACCGAATCGGAGGTCCGGCTGCGTTCCTTGCCGCGCGTGTACGGCACCACACAATAGGCGCAGAACTTGTCGCAACCTTCAATGATGGTGATGTAGCCGCGATAGGGGTTGCTGCGGGCCGTAAACTCGGTTTCGAAGGTTTCGTCGGTCTGGCGGTCGTCAAGGCCGGTAATGCGCTGCGTGCCTGCTTCCAGTTCCTCGATCAGGTGCGGCAGGTTGCGGTAAGAAGCCGAGCCGCACACCAGCGACACATGCGGCGCGCGTTCGAAGATCCTGGCGCCTTCCTGCTGCGCTACGCAGCCCAGAACGCCAAATCGTTTGCCTTGCGACTGCAGCTTTTTAAAATCGGCAAGGCGATGGAAGACTTTCTGTTCGGCTTTGTCGCGAATCGAGCAGGTGTTATACAGCACCAGGCCAGCATCTTCGACAGTCTGCACCTGCCGGTATCCCTGCTGCATGAGCGCGCCGATGACCTTTTCGGAATCGTGCACGTTCATCTGGCAGCCGAACGTTTCGAGATAGAAGGTCTTCTCCTCGGGCATTCGCCGCGAATCCTGCTCCCTGACCATACTGAACGCAGTATAACGCGGCTTCCGGATGGCAGTCGCGGGCGAACTTGAGGCTAACGGCGGGTCAAGCGGCGTAGATTTTGCCGTCGGTCTTGCCGTTCGGCGGCCGCAGGCGTGGAGAAAATTGCTGCTGTTGTGGAGCGGCAGGGGCTCGGTTAGGCGGCGCGGTGATCCGCGGCGCGACGGCAGGTTCAACCTGCCCCCCGGGCGCGAGGCCCTCTGCGGGAATCGCGAAATTGGGGAACACGCCGGTTTGAATCGAGCTTCCCGGGGACGCTGCCTTCCGCTTTGCCCCCGGGACAGCGCTCTCACGCTGATGATCGAGCACTGCCGCAACGCGCGGCGTTGCCCTGAAGAGGGATGACGTATTGCCGGCGGCTTGCCGCGCGCGAGCAGGCGCTCCCAGGAACGAAACGCTAAGCACGGCGGCAAGCGCTATCAAACTCGAGCGCATTGCCGAAACCTGCCTCAGCCGGAACAGAACTGCTTGCTGTCTTTGCTCTGTTAGAAAGCGCCACGGCTAGGCAGGTTGCCGAAGTATTGATGTCCCCTGGACCGTTGGCGCCGACGCAGGTTTCAGGCCGAAATCGCCGCTTAGAAAGCTATAATTGAGGTACTTTGACTCTCCCGAATCGTGCGCTTTCGGCAGTGCTGGCCGCCTTATTCGCGGCGCTGGGTGGTGCAAGCGCGGGCGCCCAGGGCACGCCGTTCGCGGCTTCAGCCACACCGACAGCGGACGCATCCACACTGCTGGCGCTTCCTTTTGAAAACTCGCCGTCGGTGCCGGGTATTGAGTGGATCGGCGAGGCCATTCCGGAGGTGATTGGGAGCCGGCTGGCA
>JAJPJZ010000282.1 GCA_021323935.1 Terriglobia bacterium
GCTCCGTAATACTCCAGGCCTCCCGCCACGGCTTTGGTGAGGTTGTAGCTGAACTTGAAGTTTGGCGAGAACTCAAAGCCCTGCCTGGTATTCAGGCCTACGAGCGCGCGATCGACCGTTGGATTGAACGAGAGGTACCAGGGGCCGAGCTGCTTGTCGATGATCGGCCTGATTTCCAGTGTCCAGGTGTCTTCAGAATAAAGCGGCCGCTGGTAGCCAAACTCCGTGGAAATGCTCACTCCCACCGGCCACTTCCACGCCTCGGGCGCGCGCACGCGCGGGCGGATGTGGTCGCCCACCCAGTCCCAGCCCTGCCCTGACCGCGCCGAAGTAAAAATGTAAAAGCCCGTCTCAAACCAGTCATTCCAGCCGTGCGTGATCTCTACGGTTTCGTGAACTGCGTGGTTGGTGGGCGCAACGCCATTCAGGGGCTCGCTGCGGCCGATTGCGGTGTAGTTGCTGTGCAACTCGAGCATGGTGGCGCCCGGCTTTACGGTTTCATAGGGATAGACCTGGATTTCGTAGTTATCCTGCGCCGCAACCGGCGAGGACGTGGCGGCCAGCCAGGCTGCGATTACCAGTAAGCCAACAGGCGCAAGGCGCGCCCGCAGGATGCGACGCGCCCAGGCGCCTCGGAGCGGAAGCCGGCATGTAGCCATTTGAGCCAAGCGGATAATTTAAACGATTGGCAGGCCGGCTGCTCTGCCGTTTGGTGCCTGGCAGGGTGCTCGCACGGCTGGAGTTGTCCGCCGCCGCAACCAATTTCATCGGGGGGTTGAAGATGAATTTTTCTTTCCGGACCCCTTGAGCAGCTCTGGATTCGGAGTAAAATCTCGGCATATTTGGGGTGCCTGGCGCGGCTGAATGATTGTTCAATCAGTTTTCGCCGGGCGGATGGCTTATGCACACGTGGGGTGTGCCTGGGTCAGATCACAAAAATTTTTTCGGAGGCTCGGATATGTCCTCGGCCCCTTCCCAGGTTAATGCTGTTGAAAGCAAGGAACAGTCTGAAATTCGCCATGCTCGCCGCAATGTGTGGATCATGACGGGCTATGGAATCACCGGCCTGTTAATGCTGGGCGTCATGTTCTATTCAGTCGCCCAGTACGCCGCGCACTAACTTCTCTTCCGGCACGCAGCTCGTCACGACCGCAGCGGCGCATTGGTGTGCCGGCGTCGCCAATGGCGAAACCAGTGTGCCCGCGCCGCGCCGCGGCGCGGCGCTACAGTATGCCGGCGCGCGCTGCTTTCTCTCGCACTCTTCAGAGCGGAATGTTGCCGTGTTTTTTCGGCGGGTTCTTGTCGCGCTTGGTCGCCAGCATTTCGAGGGCGCGAATTACGCGCGCGCGAGTATCATGCGGCGCGATCACGGCGTCAATGTAGCCGCGCTCGGCCGCGACATAGGGATTAGCGAATCGTTCGCGGAACTCATCGATGCGCTGTTTGCGCGCAGCTTCCATTTCCGCGGGGCTGCCGGCCTTGTCGAGTTCGCGCTTATACACAATGTTGACCGCGCCCTCCGGCCCCATGACGGCAATTTCAGCCGTTGGCCAGGCAAAGTTCACGTCGGTGCGGATGTGCTTTGACGACATGACGCAGTAAGCCCCGCCATAAGCTTTGCGCGTGATCACGGTAATTTTCGGCACCGTGGCCTCGGCAAACGCAAACAGCAGTTTGGCGCCATGCTTGATGATGCCGCCATATTCCTGCTGAGTTCCGGGCAAGAAGCCGGGCACATCTTCAAACGTGAGCAGCGGAATGTTGAAGGCGTCGCAGAAGCGCACGAAGCGCGCGCCTTTCACCGACGCGTTGATATCGAGGACCCCGGCGAGAAACGCCGGCTGGTTGGCCACAATGCCGACCGGCTGGCCATTCATACGGGCAAAGCCGACCACCAGGTTCTTGGCGTAGTGCTCATGCACTTCCAGGAAATCGCCGTCATCAATCACGGCATGAATCACTTCTTTCATGTCGTAAGGGCGATTCGATTCCGCGGGCACAATCTTATCGAGCGCGGCATCGGCTCGATCGGCAGGGTCGGTGCACGCCCGCCGGGGCGGATCGTCAAGGTTGTTCGAAGGAATAAAGCTCAGCAGCTCGCGGATCATGGCCAGGCATTCGGCATCATCGTGGGCCAGGAACTGCGCCACGCCTGAAGTTTCATTGTGGGTCATGGCCCCGCCCAACTGGTCTTTGGTGACTTCCTCATGGGTCACGGTCTTGATGACGTCAGGCCCGGTGACAAACATGTACGAAGTGCGCTCGGTCATGAAGATGAAATCGGTGATGGCCGGCGAATACACGGCCCCGCCGGCGCACGGCCCCATGATGGCTGAAATTTGCGGAATCACTCCCGATGCCAGCGTGTTGCGCAGGAAAATATCGGCGTAGCCGGCCAGCGACATCACGCCTTCCTGGATGCGCGCTCCGCCGGAATCGTTCAGCCCGATGACGGGCGCTCCGACCTTCATGGCCAGATCCATGATCTTGCAGATTTTTGCGGCGTTGGTTTCTGAAAGCGA
>JAJPJZ010000059.1 GCA_021323935.1 Terriglobia bacterium
CGCACGCCAGCGCCAGCCCCAGCGAGATCGCCTGGTTCCACAGGTAGCTGCGGTTTTTCGTGAAGCCCCAGACGCGATTGAGCGCCACTTCAAGCGGCACGAACACGCCGGTTGATGAAATCAGCAGCATGATCACGCTGAAAATCTTTACGCCCTGGTGCGGCGCCAGCGCCCGAAGGTTGCGGATCACAAAGTCCTGGTTGCTGGGCAGGTGGTCGGCCACCAGCGCCAGCAGCGCGTCATACATCGCGCGCGAATGAAAAACCGTGCGCGTCAGCGTCAGCAGCACCAGCACAAACGGAAAGAATGACAGGATCGCGTTCGCCGCCACCGAGAACGCATAGGTGTGCACCTCGGTGCGCGTCAGGTAGCCGCCCAGGCCGCGCGCATTCGCCTTCAATTGCACCCACGCGCGCTCGGCCCAGCCCGCAGGCGGAGTCGAGATCACGGGGCGCTCGCGGGCAGCAACCGCGGCCGCGGCGGCGGATTGGTCAGCGCCGGCCATCTATGGAGTGCGGAACACGACCTTGGCCGTGCCCATGTTGTCGTAGCGGTCGTAAATGCGGACCACGATCACGTGCTCCGCCGGCGCTGCCGTCGCGGTGGCGCCGCCCTCGCCGCCTCGCGCCGGAGTTGCGGCATCGCCGGAGTTGGTGGTGCGGCCCGGCACCGGGATCGAAAAATCGTAGTTCTCGACCTTCGAATCCGAAAGCTGGCCCACCGGCTCCACAAACTGCCAATCCTGCGCGTCAACCGAATATTCGGCGCGCTTCAGCGGAGAAAAATTATCGCTGCCGCGGAACGTGATGTGCACGGTGTCGCCTTCATTGCGCGCCACCAGGTCCTGCACCGCCGGCGGAGTGTGATCAATTTCAAACAGCGAGCTTTCTTTTTCCGCGCTCAGCGCCTGGTCAGGCGTATGCGAAGGCGCGTCGGAAGCAACGATCTTGATGGTGTAAGCGCCGTCGGGCAGCAGCCCGGCATCCCAGGAATAAAACTTGTCGGTCAGCTTGTCTTTCAGCAGCTTCCAGCGGGTTTCGCCGTCGCCGCGATAGTAAATCGAGTAAGCCAGCTGATCGTCGTTGTCGTCGTGCGCGCTCCACTTCACCGCGATTGAATCGCGATCGTGCATTGCCGGCATGGGCGTATCGATTTTTACCGGTGGCCCCTGCGACGCACCGCCAATCATGATCGGCGTGTTCTCCTGCGGAGGCTTAGGAATCGCCTGGAAACGCGCGCCCACCTGCACTGTGACGTCGTCAATTTCAGGCGCCACGTTGTTGGCGCGGTAGTTCAGCGCCACATCGTCAATCGCCGGCTGAACAGCGCCGGGATGAAGCACCGCTCGCCACTGCACAAAGCGTGCCATCGGCACGCTCAGCTCAGCATCCTTCTGCAGGTCAATCCTGCTCCACGGGCTCCAGTTGCGGTCCGGGTTGTCGACGTTGCCGCTGCGGGCATACAGATCGAAGCTGCCGCTGCCGCGCACTTCAGCGCGGCCCCAGCGCGAAAAGATCCTGGCGTCAAACACGTCGCTTTCGTAGGTCCCGTCGCCGTCGGCCGCCGCGCCCAGCAGCGCCACTTTGCCCAGGTTGCTCGAGGCAACGTACAGGCCTCCGTTTGGGGCCTTGGCAAATCCCGTGACCTGGTTGGCGCTGACCGTCAGCAGATCGACAAACGTATCGTCGAGTCCGATGGCGTAAATGTGGCCGCGATTGCCCGTGCCCGCCAGCAGCCGCCCGTGTCCATCGAAGCCCAGCGCATACACCAGGTCGGTGGCAGAGCTCCACAGCCGGCGAGGAGCGCCATCAGGGCTGATCATGTAAATTTCTGACCCGCCTGCAGGCGACGCCGGAGCTGATGACGATGCCAGCGACGTGCCCGGTGACAGCGAAATCGCCGGCGCCGCGGCGGCCGGGCCCAGGTTCAGCGTGGTTGCCGAAGGGTTCGGCGAATGTTGCTTCTCGCCGCCGCCGGCAGCGTAGATGTTGCCCTTTTCGTCGAGGGCCAGCGCGGTAATTTCCTTCTTCGGCGTGCTGTACAGCACAAACGCTTCGCCCGCTGGCGAAATGCGATAAATCAACCCACTGCCGTCGGAGCCGGCAATCACGTTGCCCTTGGCGTCAATCTGCAGGGCGCGGATGTGGGCTTCATCGCTTTTGAAAAACAGCGAGCCTTTGCCGTCGCGGTCAACTTTGTAAATTTCGCCGTGGTCGCCGGTGGCGATATACAGCGTGCCGTCTTTGCCCAGCGCCAGGTCCCAGATGTACTTGGTTTTCGGATCGAAATAAACCGAGCTGGTGTAATTGCCTTCAACCGCGGTTGCGTCTGCGTCGCTTTTTGCCGGCTCAGCCGCGCGCGCCACCGCCTTCTTCTGGTCTTTCTTCGCGCCCGTGGTGCTTTCCTTCGGAACGATGCGATACACCTTGCCGTCAGGCGAGGTTGCCGCGAACAGCCCGTCTTTGCCGTCGGCAATCAGCGCCTGGACCTGCAGCTCCTGCGGCTCAAAGATCACGCTCGACTTGCCATCCGGCGTGATGCGGTACACCCGCGCCGGCGAGCCCGCGGCGGCGTAGGCATTGCCGCTCGCATCGCTGGCAATATCCCACAGGTAAGCTGAAGGCGTGGTGTAGAGCGAACGGAAGGCGGGCGCCAGCTCCAGCGCGCCATCGCTGCGGATGGCTACGCCCTTCGCCGTGCCTTTCTCAAAGTCCTCGAACTTGGTTTGCCGCCAGATTTGCGTGCCTTCGCCGAACGCGAAAGTCGCCGCGGCCAGTGAGGCCGCCATGCACAAAAGAATAGAAAGCCGTGACATAAACATCCTGAGGTCGTTCTTCTGGGGGGCCAATCAGGGACGGAACGACGTTGCTCTGTGCGGGCGCTGCGACACGCGGCTCCGCCGTTTACTTGATGTTGATAGTGATGACCTGCGCGCCTGAAACCACGTAGTTCAGCGGCGTCGATGACTCATCAACCGCCGATTCTCCCGTCACCACCATGTCCTGCGTTCCCCGCATGCCGTCCATCACGTTCATGATGGAAAGCGGCAGCGCCGGCATCACCTTGTCTTCAACCATGGCTTCCGGGTTGTTATCGAGCAGCGAAACGTAAAGCCGGTCGTTGGCGTGTTCCTTGTTCAGGATCGCGATGGTCGAAGCCAGGTCAAGCTTGGTGCCGCCGGGAGTGTTGCCGGCGTGGCGCATGCGGTCAAGCGTCTCACCGTCGCTCACCAGGATGCGCAGCATGCCGCGCGGCGCCGAAGTCGGAATCTTCACCGGGATCTGCCGCACAATTGGCTCGCCGCGATACGGCCGCAGCACCGCTTCCACCACGATCTCGTCGCCCGGCCGCGCCTCCGTCACGTCGGTGCGCGTGGTCTCCAGGCGCGCTGAACGGCGCTCGCTCACCAGGTCGAACTCCAGGTCTACGCCTGAAACGGTCGGCGTGGTGTATGAATTCTCAAAGATCCGGCTGAAGTGGTCGCCCACGGCCAGCGCGACTGCCATGCCGGTCGGAACGCTGGCATCGAGCGGCGCAAACATGTTCTGCAGCGAAACCGGCGCGTAGCCCGCCACCGTAATCTGGCCCTGCAGCCGGTAAGTTACGTCTTCGCCATATTCGTTCACGCCCTGCAGCGCGTTGAACACCGCCGCGCTCATCGCCACCGGCGTCAGCTTCGCGTTGTTCAGCACCTGGAAGTGATACTGCTTGGGATGAGTGCCGCCGTGCACGCTGAGCGTCACCGGAATCATCTCCGACTCCTTGCCGAAGCGGCCCAGGATGCCGGTATGGCGGTCCTGCACGAACGCGCCCACTTCCTCGGTGGCGTTCACGATCTTGAACGCATTGAGCGGCGAAGGCAGCGTGGCCAGCACCCGCGCCTTGGTCATCGGCAGGTCAACCGAGCCGAACTGCATGATGGGATGGCCGCACGCCAGCAGCCGCTGCGGATCAACATAGGTGACCGTGCAGGTGGCTGAAATATCCATGTCGCCGCGCACCAGGACGGCGCTGACAGCTGAGCCCGCGACGATCGGCTCCGGCTGCTTTTCGTCACTCACGCCGCCGACGCCCATCACCGGCACAACGCCCGCCGCGGCAAACCGCGGCGCAAAAGCCTTCATGGCAGCTTCGCTGAAGCCGTTAAACACCAACGGCGTCTCAATCGGCTGCAGGTAGTTCGCATACGAACCAAAATCGCTGTTGCCGGCCGCACCCGCGGACATCCGCGTCATGTCGCGTTCCGGCTTGGCCGCGGTGGCGCGGGTTTCAGGCGGCGCGCTGCGGTCCATCTCGTCAATTTCCAGCATCTCCTCAATCGGCGTTACACCCGCAATCGGCTCCTTGGAAAATTGCCCGATGCGGAATGACACGGCCCCTGCCAGTTTGCCGTCGAAATACACCGGGCTGCCGCTCATGCCGCCAACCACGCCCGTGTATTCCGCCTTCGTGCCGCCCAGGCGAACCAGGATCAAGTCGCCCCGGGGCCCGTTCGTGTTCCTCAGCACGCCCAGGACTTCCACGTCCATCGGCTCAGGTTGCGTGCCTTGGAAAACCGTGTAGGCAACGCCCTTCATGCCGGCATGAATTTCACTGACCGTGATGATCTGCGGCCTGGAGTTGTCAGGAGTCTTGGCCTGCGTGGCCGGAGTGTTTTGAGGTGCCGCAAAACTGCAGGTGGAGATGAAGACAAAGACGAGCGCAACTACTGCATTTTTCATAACTGCCGCAAACCCACACCTGGCACGGCGTTTGGCTTCCCCGAAGCAGGTGTGTTTCTGCTCATGGTAGCACAACCAGCAGCACTGCCCCAGCCGCTTGTTGTAACGGCCGCGTAAAGCAAGCGCCCGATAATCAGCGACTTGCATCTATAGTAAAGTAAGAGTACCTGCTCCCGGGTTTAGCACATTTATGAAGCGGTTCTTATTTTCCTGTGTCTTTAAGGGTTGGGCCATTGGGGCCGTCCCGGCGGTAATTTTCTGTTTGACTGCGGCCATGTGGGCCCAGGCGGGCCAGCCGCAGCAATCTTCGCCGCAAACGCAGCAACCCCAGCAACAGCAATCATCGCAACAGCAGCAACAGCAACCCAAGCAACAGGCCGCGCCCGCCGAGGCCGGCGGCCCGACCGGCGACGTGGGCCCCATCGCGCTGCCCAAGAAAAAAGATGAAGAAGCGCCGGCGCCGCCGCGCCCCAAGCCCGTCCCCAGCCAGACGCCCACCTTCTCCATGTCGATGGATGTGCCCCTGGTCACGCTTGATGTTTCAGTGCTGACCAAGGAGAGCCATCAGTTTGTCCCCGGCCTGAAGAAAGATAACTTCAAGGTGTACGAAGACGGCGTGGAGCAGAAGGTATCGCAGTTCGGGCAAACCGGCGAAGCGCCCATCACGGCAGTGCTGCTGGTCCAGTTCAACAGCAATCGCTATTACTGGGGCGTCATGTTCGACGCACTCAAAGCCTCCTACACCTTTGCGCAGTCGCTGAAGAAAGACGACTGGATCGCGGTCGTGGCCTACGACCTGCGCTCCACCATCCTGACGGATTTTACCCAGGACAAGCGCCAGGTTTACGCCGCGCTCGGCCAACTGCGCCCGCAGAACGCAGGCTTCAGCGAGAGCAACACCTTTGATGCGCTCTACGACACCATCGACCGGCTGCAGGGCATTCAGGGCCGCAAGTACGTCATCCTGGTTTCAACCGGCCGCGACACCTTCAGCAAGATGAACCTGGACAAGACGCTGGCCAAGATCAAGTCCGCCAAAGACATCACGATTTATTCCATCGGCCTGGGCACCGCCCTGCGTTACATGGGTTATCAGCAGGCGCTGTGCCCGGAAGCTTCGCTTGGCTGTTCCGAGATCGAGTTCCTGCAGGCCGATAACCAGCTCGACACGTTCGCTCGCCTGACCGGCGGCCGCTCGTACCATCCTAAGTTCGACGGCGAGTTCCCCGAGATCTTCAACGACATTGCTGCCGACATTCGCAATGAGTACATCCTGGCCTATCGCCCCACCAACGCCAAGATGGATGGCACCTATCGCAAGCTGCAGGTGAAAGTCGTCGCCCCTGACGGCGGCCCGCTGAAGGTGAAGAACGAAAAAGGCAAAGACCTAAAGATTGAAGTCGTGGCGCGCGAAGGTTACACCGCCAAGCACGAAGTGGAATAGCAGGTCCGCATTTTCCCCGGCCCGGCCGCGCGCCGGGCTTTGCTTTTGCGCCTGCGCCCGGGCGTTGCGCGCCAGCTCGGCACAGATGCCGTCAAAGTCACGGCGCGTGGAACCAGCGCAGCAAGCCAAACACCATGCCCACACCCAGGAACACCAGCAGCGCCATCTTCACCCCGGGCTCGCGGTTCACTTCAGGCACCAGATCGGTTGCCGCCACGTAGATGGTGACGCCGGCCGAGAGCGGCAGCCCAAAATCAATGGAGCGCTGCCATGCCAGCATGGCGAACACGCCCGCCAGCGTGGCCAGGGCGAGCAGCACCGAAGCGCTCCACGCCGCGCGCCGGCTGCGCCCGCTCGCCAGCATGACCGACGACACGGTGAACCCTTCCGGCACTTTGTGCAGGAACACGGCAATAAAGATCAGCCAGCCGAGCAGGTTTGAAACCAGGAAGCCGCTGGCAATGGCGATGCCGTCGAAAAACGTGTGAATCATCAGCCCCAGCAGCACCGAATAACCTTTATGCGCGTGGCCGAATTCATCGGCGTGGATCTCTTCGCCGAAATGGAAGTGCGCGCTGATGGTGTGTTCAAAAAAATGGACAATGAAATAGCCCAGCAGAATGAACAGCCCGGCCATGCGCGGCGCAAGCCTGAAGCTCTCCGGCACCATCTCCAGCAGCGCAGTGCCCAGCATGAAGCCGGCGCCCATGGCGACGAAGTAGCGCAGGAAACGGCGCTCCCACTGCGCCTGCACGATGATGGCGCCGCCCAAGACGTTGGCGAACCCGGCGGCAAGGCCGAGCAGAATACTGGCCAAAATTGGCGACATGGAATGTCGAAGCATATAGGGAAACCGCGCGTTCGAGAAGGCCGCCGCTGCCCGCGCGCCGGTTGAATTCGAACGCCGCCTCGCAAAAGCGGACACTCTGCTGCCCGGAGCCTGTGGCCAGCCTTTATTTTTCAACCACATAAAAAGCCGCAGAGTGGCAAAATCCTTGCTCTTGCAGGAAGGGCCGTGGTGCGCTTGGGGGGGACATGAGCAAATCAGAGCGTGTGAAAGACCGCATTTCCGGCGTTCCGGACGGCGAGTATTTTCAGGTCCGGCAGCGTGCGGGCTGGAAGCTGATTGCAGTGGAATGGGAGCGCGCGGCCGACGATGCGCCCGCCGAGAAAGAAGAAATTCCTTACGGGCTGCGGGTTGCGGCCGATTGCCAGCACCTGGAGTACGACGCCGACGAAATGGCCGTGCTCACGCTGATGATGGAATTGATCGTGCAAGAGCACGGCTTCAGCCGCATCGCCAGCGAGTTAAACGAACACGGTTTCCGCCGCCGCGATGGCGCGCAGTGGACCGAAATTTCGGCGTTCAACATGCTGCCGCGGCTCATTGAAATTGGCCCGCGCATGTTTCCGACCGCAGACTGGCAGGAACGCCGCAAACGCATTTACCAGCTGCTGGGAAGGTGACAACGTGAAGGTGACGCACAAAGTCTCGTAGTGTTCGTCGGCAGCATGGATGGGAACTTCTACGCGCTGCAGTGGCGCCGGTTCAATCACGTTGAATCAGCAAGCTCTAGCCGTGATGTCGTCAGCTTCAGTCGGCCGCGCGGGCCGCGCCGGGCATCAAGCGCGCTAACCGCTGTGCCGGATGTGCATGACGTCGCCATCTTTCACCGTGTAATCCTTGCCTTCCAGGCGCAGCGTGCCGCGCGAGCGCGCATTGGCCTCTGAGCCGGCATCGAGCAACTGGTCCCAGTGGATCACTTCGGCGCGGATGAAGTGCTTTTGCAGGTCCGTATGGATCGCTCCCGCCGCATCCTGCGCGCGCGTGTTGCGCTCGATCGTCCAGGCGCGGCATTCATCCTCGCCGACGGTAAAAAACGAAATCAGGCCCAGCAGTTCGTAAGTCTTGCGAATGAGCCGCACCAGGCCGCTTTCGCCCAGGCTGTAGCTGGAGAGGAATTCGGCCGCGTCTTCATCGCTCATTTCGGCCAGTTCCGCTTCAACTTTGGCGCACACTGCAATGGCGCCCGTGTTCGGCCGCGCCGCGGCTTGCGTGACCTTGAACTTTGCCGGCGCCTCTTCCAGCTCCGCTCCCAGGTTTGAGCTCTCGCCGATGTTCAGCACGTACAGCATCGGCTTCTCGCTCAGGAACATGAAGCCGCGCACGCGCTTCTTGTCTTCGGCCGACATTTCCATTTCGCGCAACGGGCGCTCGGTTTCAAGGTGCTTGTGCGCGCGCAGCAGCAGGTCGTTTTCTTTTTCCAGCTCGGCGGAGCGCATCTTCTTCAGGTCTTTTTCCAGGCGCTCCAGCCGCTTTTCCACCTGCGTGAGGTCGCTGACCAGCAAATCGAACTCAACGTTCTGGATGTCGCGCCGCGGGTCGATCTCGCCGACGTGCGGCACCGCCGGATCGTCAAACGCGCGCACCACGTGTGCCAGCGAATCCATGTTGCGGATGCTCGCCGCCAGCGACTCTGAAACGCCCGCGTTCTTCTCCGTGGCGGCTTCCGTGGCCGGCACTTTGCCCTGGCGCAGCGGCATGGCCGCAACGTCGCTGTATTCCACGGTGGCGTGTACCAGCTTCTTGGGATCGAACAGCGCCGCCAGGCGATCGAGCCGGTCATCGGGAACCTGCGCCACCCCGATGTGGGCTTCACGCGCGCCTGCAACTGCGCGCTCAGAGCGGGCTTTGGTCAACATCCGGAACAGCGATGTCTTGCCGACTTGCGGAAGGCCGATGATGCCGGTTTTCATGAGTAGCGCGGAACAATCGCGGGCACGAGCGGGATGTTCAAGGCGTTCTGTCTCCTCGGTTCGGCGATGGCAGCATGGCCCTTAATGGCGAGCGGCGTAGGCGCGCTCGGCGACCGTGCCTTCACGCGCGACCATGAAAATTGTAATAAATCCAAGCAGCAGCACCGATCCTTCCAGCTTGGTTGAGTAGCCATGCAGTCGGTCGAACTGCGCTCGCGCCGGATCGTTGGAGGCAAGCGCGCTGACATCGCCATTCGGAGTCGCGGCCCGCAACTGTTCCATCCGGCGCACAATGCCGAATTGCAAGATCAGCGTGAGCGCCAGCATTGCGAGCACCAGCACGTTCTTGGCCGCGCCGCGCGTCGCGATCAGCGAACAGGCCAGGAAAACCGCCGCCGCAACCATCCCGGCCCAGTGCAGCGCAACCAGCGACCGCGCCACCACTAAGCCCGCAATGTGCTGCGAAGGCACAATCGTGAACAGCGCCGGCGCTACCACGAACGCGAAAAACACGATGCCGCCCACCCACACAACCAGCGACAGCAGCATGAGGAAACGCAGGAAGGACATGAACCGATTCTATCCTGCCCGCTTCAGCTCCGGGCAATCTGGCCGCTGATGCCGACCGCAACACGCCACAATGCAATGCTGCTCAGCCCACGCCGCCGAAATGAGCGTTGCGCTCAGATCATGTCCATCGGCCTGCCGGTCAGCCGCTCAATGCGCTTCGGAATCGGAGGATGAGTGGAGAACAAGCTGGAGAAATTCATGCCCAGCAGCGGTTGCACGATAAAAAGATGCGCAGTGGAAGGCGTGCCCGCCATTGGAATCTGCCGCGAATACGCGTCGAGCTTCTTCAGCGCCCGCGCCAGCGCAAACGGATTGCCGGTAAACTCCGCGCCGGTGTGGTCAGCTTCATATTCGCGCGAGCGCGAAACCGCAAGCTGGATCAGCATGGCCGCCACCGGCGCCAGGAACAGCATCAACAGGCCGCTCAGCGCGCCTCCGCGCCGCCGCCCGCCATTGCTGCCGCCGCCGCCGAACCCGAATATCTCGGCGTAGTAGGCCATGCGCGCCACCCACGTGATCGCGCCGGCGATGGTGGCGGCGATCGAAGAAATCAGGATGTCACGATTGCGCACGTGCCCCAGTTCATGCGCCAGCACGCCTTCCAGTTCCTCATCATCCAGCAGGTTCAAGATGCCGTGGGTCACGGCAACCGAAGCGTGGGCAGGATTGCGGCCGGTGGCGAAGGCGTTCGGCGATTCCGTCGGGATCACGTAAATCTTCGGCATGGGCAGCCCGATGCGGCCGGTAAGCCGCTCCACCACGTTGTACGCGCGCGGCAGTTGCTCGCGCGTGACCGGCTGCGCGCGATAGATGGCAAGCGCAATTTTGTCGGAGAAAAAATACGAGATGAAGTTCATCAGCCCTGAAGCAATCAGCGCGATCGTAAGCCCGCCCTGCCCGCCGAAATAGTCGCCGAGGAAGAGGAAAAGTCCCGTCAGCAGTCCCAACAGCAGCGCAGTCTTCAATCCGTTTGCCATAGGCTCATTTCACACTACGTTCGCAACCTACGGCAATTGGATGTAGAAGCACGCGCCGGGATTCAAGCGTGCGCCGGGCAAGACGGCCCAGGCCACAAGCGGCGAATGCGCTTATGGCCTGGAGAGCGGAGCGAGCTTAGGCAATGTTCTGCACGCGGCGGCTGCGCCCGCGTGATTCGCCGCGGCTTCCTTCTTCAAAATCCGTCAGCCCGGTGATTGCGGCAACCGAAAGCCCCTGGGCGCGGAAGAACCATCCTGATGCGCCGAGGCCAAGGAATTTCGGCAGCGTTTCCAGCCCCGCCGCCATGCCGGCATCAACCCGGCCATGGGTGGGGAAATCCATCACCTTGAACACGCCGCCCGGATAATCGGTCAGCATGGCCACGGTGGTTTCGGCAATGCCGCAAGCCAGCGATCCGAGCGCTGCGCGTTTGTTCTTGTTCCAGAACAGCGCTGCGCCCACAAAAAACGAGCCCGCGGTTGCGTAATCAATGATGGCGTGAGTCTTGGGAGAGATAACTTTGGGGAGCTTGTTGGAGAGCGCGCGAACGCCGGTATCAACCAGTGCCATGTCTTAGACCTCCAGCAGGGAAGATGCGCCGCCGGTCAACTGAGTTGGGCACGAATTTTTTAATCGCCCTTGCTTTTCTGCCGCGCTGCGCCTTGCGCACGCGTTTGGCTGATTACAACGGCTTGCTCACGCGCTGGACCGCGCGCGCAATCACCACGTCAAGCGCAGCCTTCACGCGCGCATATTCCGCCGCCGTAATGCGCCCCTGGTGCTGCTCAACTTCAAGCTGGAACAATTCTTCCTTCAGCACCTCGATGAGCGAGCCGTTCGCCCGCAAAGCCGGCACGGCGGCGGCGGCTGATCCATTGCTCGATGCCGGCGCTGCGGCCACGCCGTTCGGGCGCTTCACCACGTAAACCGCGCCGCCCGCCAGCACCGCCGCCAATCCGCCCAGGATCCACCAGCGATATTGGTTCAGCGGATCGGGCGTGCCTTCAGGCGCGCCAATGCCGCCGCCCGGGCGAGGCGCGTTCGCCGCCGGTGCGCCGCCGCTGCCGTTATCGGCTGTTGCGTCTCCGCCCTGCTGATCGCGCGGAAAATCGCCCGTGCCCGAAACGCCAAATTTCAAGTCGTCGCCGGGCTTGACATTCGAGGCCAGCACCGCAACCACGCCCTCTTTTTCCGGCATGCTCTTCAGCAGCCCGGATGCCGGCTCGAGCGACATCGATTTTGGAACCTCAACCGCAAAATGCTGGAACGAATACCTGGGCTTCGGCTCGAACGCGAGCTTGCCGCCATAGGGCAGGCGATACATCACGCTGAACGTCGTCTGCCCCGGGCGGATGGGGTAAACAAATCCATATTCGCCAGGTGTGGCGCCCGGCACCGGCGCCGATTTCACCGGCATGCCGCCCGGCCCGGAAACCAGCGAATCTTCAATCTGCGCGCCCGCGGGCAGCGCAATGTTCATGCTGCGGTCAGGATTGTAAGTGCGCGGCGGCTTCGACGTGTTGCTGACCTCATACACTTCCTGCACTTCAATGTAGCCGTCGCGCGCCTGCATAGCCATGTCATACACCATGCCGTTGATGTCGGCGGCGTTCGCGTTGGCGTCATACACCTCCACTTCAACGCTGGCCGTTCCCGGCGGCGCTGCCTTGTGATAGTTCACCTGCTGGTGCGTAACCCGAACCAGGAACGGGCCCTCGCCCTCGGCGCTCAGCTTGAAGTGCCCGGATTTATCGGTGGTGGTGCGCGCCGCCTCTTCCATGTTGTTCTGCAGCTTCAGCAGGACCACGTCGTCGCCCGCCGAAGCTTTGCCGGTGCTGCCGTTGTTCACCGTTCCGCTGATCGTGATGGCGCCGGCCATACCGGCCAGCAGCAGCATCGCGATGAGATGCGCAGCAATTTTATGAATGCGAATGGTTTTATGAATGCAATTGGTCATGCCCGTCCAAGCTGGTGCTGTAATTCGAGCTTTTCTATTTCCGCCAGGATCGCTGCCGCTTCCTGCTCCATGGAATCGCGCAGCGATGCGTAATCGCGCTCCGGCAGCTTGCCCGCCTTGTATTCAAAATTCAGGTCGCGCAGGTTCTCGTAAACCACGTCTTTGCGCTCTTTCAGGTAAGCCAGCCGCGTTTTCACTTCGCCGGCGTCGCCATCGTCGTGCAGCCAGAAGACGTAAATCGCCACCGCCAGCGTCAGCAGCGCACAAGCTGCAATCGTCATAGCTCCGTCTCCTCCCGGGCGCGCCGGCGGAACTCCTCAAACCCCGCGCCCGTGACCCGTGGCGCGGCAAAAGCAGGCTGCAGATTTCGCAACTGCCAGCGGCGCACGAAATACACCACCATGATGATGCCGCCGCCCAGCGCCACAAACGGCATGATCCAGGCGAGCAGGTCGAAGCCTTTCCTGGTGGGCGCCGCCAGCACGGTTGCGCCATAGGTCGCAACAAAGCCCGCCAGGATTGCGTCGTCTGTATCGCCATGCGCAATTCCCGCGCCGAGCTGCGCGCGCATGCTGTCGGAATCAGGGCAGCCCACGTGGTTGCATTCCAGCAGCATCTGCGCGCAACCGCACGGGCACATCAGCCGCTTGCCCACGCGGCTGAAACGCGCCGGGTCGCTGTCTCCCGCGCCCAGCAATGTGAGTGCGAGAGCAGCCGCAAACACCAGCCTGGCACGGCCCCGGCGAGCGAAGATCGTTGCCATCAATCGCCTGCCTCGCCCGTCTGCGATGCCGCCGCTAAACTCGCCGTCGCCGCGGTTGCCGGCTGTTGTGCAAGCCTTCCCCGCACCGGCGCCGGTTTGGCCGCGCGCGCCAGTTTTGCCGCCGCCACGCTGGGCACGAGCGCCACGGCTGTCCCCAACGCCATCACCAGCAGCCCCACCCAAACCCACATCACCAGCGGGTTCACTCGCGCCTTGATGATCGGCCGCCCGGTATCAGGATTCTGGCCTGCATAAATGATGTAGAGGTCTTCGCGCGGCGTAGACCGAATCGCAACCATGTGCTGCGGCTGTCGCGACGAATGGTAAAAGCGCTGCTCCGGATACATGGTCGTCACCAGCTTGCCGTTGCGGAACACGTCAACAATCGCAGCTTCGTAGTCGTAGTTCGGGTCAGTGGTGCCCGCCACCATCTCTGACTGGCCTTGCGTGTAGGAGCGGCAAACCAGCGTGTAGCGGCCAATCGCGAGCTTGTCGCCGTAGCCCATCTCCTGCTCTTTGTCCTGGTTGAAGGCGAGGCCCGCCATGCCTACCACCACCAGCGCCACGCCGATGTGCACCACATATCCGCCGTAGCGGCGCGTGTTGCGTCGCGTGAGCTGCAACATGCCGGCCGCCAGGTTCACCCCGTTATGCGCGGCCAGCACGCGGCCGCCGCGCACAAATTCCATCACCACGGTTGCCGCCACAAGCACGCCAAGCCCGACCGTCATCAGCGCGTAGAAGCTTCCGGCATCAACCCACGGACGCACGCCCGCAGCGACCATAGCAGCCATCGTCACGGCCGCCGCGATTGCCGGCAGGCCGAAGTTGCGCTTCATGCTCTCCACCGACGTCTTGCGCCAGGCCAGCAGCGGCCCCATCGCCGTCAGCAGCAGCAGCGCCATCGCAATAGGCAGCTCAACCCGATTGAAGAACGGCGGCCCCACCGTGACCTTGGTTCCCTGCACCCATTCTGAAAGGATGGGGAACAGCGTGCCCCACAGGATCACGAAGCAGGCAGCCAGCAGCAGCAGGTTGTTGAACAGGAAACTGGATTCGCGCGAAACCAGCGACTCCAGCCGGTTTTCACTCTTCAGGTGATCGCGGTTGCGGATGAAAAAATACAGGCAGGCGGCGAACACAATCGTCAGGAACCCCGGCACGTAATACGGCACCGATTTCCACGGCTCGCCCGACCATCCTGCCGCTCCCAGGAACCAGTCGCCGATGCTCGATTGAGCAAACGCGTGCACCGAGCTCACCAGGCCGCCGCGCGTCAGCGTGGTGCCGAAGATCGACAGCATGAACGTGCAGAAGATCAGCCACACGTTCCACACCTTCAGCATGCCGCGCTTTTCCTGCATCATCACCGAGTGCAGGAACGCCGTCCCGGTCAGCCACGGCATCACCGAGGCATTCTCCACCGGGTCCCAGCCCCAGTAGCCGCCCCACCCCAGCACCGCATAAGCCCAGTGCATGCCCAGGAAAATTCCGCAGGTCAGGAACAGCCACGTCACCATCGTCCAGCGGCGTGTAATGTGGATCCATTTCTCGCCCGGGTAGCGCATGATGAGCGCGCCCAGCGCGAACGCAAACGGCACGGCGAAGCCCACATAGCCCAGATACAGCATGGGCGGGTGGATCACCATTTCCGGGTACTGCAGCAGCGGGTTCAGGCCGTTGCCGTCAGCCGGCGGCGTGCCCGCAATCAGCGCGAACGGCGGCGCCGCAAACACCAGCAGGAGCTGGAAGAAAAACTGCACGCCTGCCAGGATCACGCCCGCGTAGGCAAACAGGCGGCGATCGGTCTTGTACCGCAGGCGCAGCACCAGGCCGTAGGTGGCCAGCAGCCACGACCAGAACAGCAGCGAGCCTTCCTGCCCTGACCACAGCGCCGCAAACTTATAAGCCGCGGGCAGCGTGATGTTGCTGTGGTGCGCCACGTAGGCGACGGAAAAATCGTTGGTGAACGCCGCCACCAGCAGCGCAATCACCGCGACCGTGACGGTCAGCCAGATGGCTATGCCGGCGCGCCGCGCCGTCTCCCGCAGGCGGTCAGGCCCTTGCGCGGCCGCTGCGCCGCCATCGCGACGGCGCGTCAAATCAATTTGCGGATCGTAGCCCGGGCCGGCAGGAGCCGGAACAGCCGCGCGCCATAGCGCCAGCCCGCCGGCAAAGAACGCATAACCGCTGAGGGCTAACGCAAGCAGAAGCGCGAAACTGCCGAGCTGGGCCATAGGAGGGTAGCTGACCTATTTTAGTCTGAGCTGCGGGAAAATCGGCAGCCGGAGCACATTTTCGCCGATTTGTTGGCGTGCGCTTGTGACCTGAATCACAACCCCGGCCGAAGTCGCCCCGGCGTCTTACCCGCCGAGCGCGCCCTGCACCGTCGTGACCAGCAGGTCGGGCGCCACCGGCTTCATCAGGAAGATGACCTTCACCTCTTTATATTCTTCTTCCGCGCCCGGCATGCCGGTTAACACCACGATCGGCATCTCAGGATGCGAAACTCGCACCTTGCGCGCAAATTCGGCGCCGGTTGCGCCCGGCAGCAAATGGTCGGTCAGGATAACGTGCACCCGCAGCGGGTCAGTGGGCGAGGTGAGCAGGGTGAGCGCTACCTCCGCCGAAGTGGCAATGGCGACCTGGAATCCGGCTTCGCGCAGCACCGCTTCGCGCAGGCGAAGCTGCACCGGGTCATCATCTACCAGCAGGATTTTTTTTGCAGTATCGCTGTTCAACTAACTTCTTTCGCGGCGCAACGCTGGCTTTCATGCGCCTCTCAATACAATGCAAGGCACAGACGCCTTTGCCCGGCACGTGAGTGCCGAGAGCTTGCGGCCGGCAAACTGCGGCGGCCTATGCTGTTTTTTGGCCCCTGATCTCCGCTTCGGCCTGCAGCCAGTGTTCGCGGTCGCGCCCCTGCGGCCGGCCGCTCTGCTCGTAAATTTCGTAAGCGCGCCGGCGCACCATCTCGGCAAAATCCTGTGCTGCCGCCGTCTGGGCCGAATCAATCGAGGTTACATTTCCGTTGTTTGAGGGACTTGCCGCGTTCTTATTTTCGGTTTTTTTGGCTGTGGTACGAGCCTTCTTCGCAACTGCCATTGCTCCGAAACTCCTACAGAGGGGAAGTATTGCCCGATCGGGGCTAAACACGCGCGCGGAACAGGAACGGCCCTCCGCACTGACGCTGAAAATAATATACCGCGATCCGCGGTGGATGTGCCGTTCGCTACGTGACATTGTGTATTCGGCTCACCTTAATCACATCGCAGGGCTGCCGCCGCCGCTGGTTGCAATAAACCAGCAGCGGCAGCGGGCGTGCCGGCGCGCCGTTCAGTAAAAATCGTGCGACGTGGTTTCAGCGGCAGTGATGTGCAGTGGCGCGATGCGCTCGGCCTTCACCGATACCACGCCATCCTGGTTTTGCAACATGCCTTCCACCAGGAGGAATTTTTCGCTCACCAGTTCAAAACGGTATTGGTCGAACAGGTCAGGCATCACGATGGCATTGGCGATGCCTGTTTCATCTTCCAGGCTGAGGAACACGAAGCCTTTGGCCGTTCCGGGCCGCTGCCGGCAAATGACGCATCCCGCAGCCTTCACGTGCTTGCCATGCCGCGCGCGCTGCAGTTCGGTGGCTGAAAGCACGCCCAGGCTGCGCATTTGCTCCCGCCGGTACGCCATGGGATGCGGGCCCGTGGTCAGGCCGGTGCCGCGGAAATCGGCGATCAGGCGCTCTTCCTGCGTCATGGGCGCAAGCGGCGACGCGTGTTGCTGGGCAAACACGCCGGCCTCATCGTTGCCGTTCAGCAACGGGCCTGCCGGCCGCGATGCCCGCTCCACCTGCCACACCGCCGATCGCCGATGGTTCGCCTCCCGGCTGGCGACGCGATCCGGCAACGCATTCAGCGCGCCGATCTCCGCCAGTGTGATCAGCTCATTGCGGCGCAGCTCAGGCACTCGCCGCGCCACGTCATCAATCGATGTGAACCGCTGCTGCTCCCTGGCCTGCACCAGTGCGCGCCCGGCCTCTTCGCGCAGCCCACGCGCGTAGCAAAGCCCCAGGCGAAGAGCCGGATGATGAGCCTGGGCCGTGCCCGCCGCTTCTACCGTGCACAGCCACTGGGAAACGCTCACATCTACCGGCAGCACCCGCAGCCCATGGCGCTGCGCGTCTTTCACGATGGTAGAAGGATGATAGAAGCCCATCGGCTGATTGTTCAGCAGCGCCGCCGTAAACGCCGCCAGGTAATGCGTCTTCAAGTACGCGCTGGCATAGGCCAGCAGCGCAAAGCTGGCCGAGTGCGATTCAGGAAATCCATACAGCGCAAACGACGTGATCGATTGAATGATCGCTTCCTGGGCTTCGCCGCTGATGCCGTTGTGTTCCATGCCGGCGCGCAGCTTCTTCTGCACATCAGCCATGCGCGCCTCTGAGCGCTTAAAGCCGAACGCGCGGCGCAGCTCTTCCGCTTCGCCGCCGCTGAAGCCGGCCGCGATCATCGCCATGCGCAGCAGTTGCTCCTGGAACAGCGGCACGCCCAGCGTGCGCTCCAGCACCGGCTCGAGCGAGGGATGCGGATACGTAACCGCTTCGCGCCCCTGCCGCCGCTTGATGTACGGATTCACCATGTTGCCCACGATCGGCCCAGGCCGAATGATTGCCACCTGCACCACGATGTCGTAAAAATGCATGGGATGAATGCGCGGCAGCGACGCCATTTGCGCCCGGCTTTCAACCTGGAACATGCCTACCGTGTCGGCCTTCTGCAGCGCCGCGTACACCGCAGGATCATCGGCGGGAAGCTGCGCCAGGTCAACCTGCTCGCCGTAATGCTGTTCGATCAGCTTCAGCGAATCCTGCAGCACCGCCATCATGCCGAGCCCCAGCAAATCAACCTTGATAATCCCCAGGTCGGCGCAATCGTCCTTGTCCCACTGCACAACCACTCGCCCCGACATCGAGGCCGGCTCCAGCGGCACCACCGAATCAAGCTGCCCCTGGCAAATCACCATGCCGCCCGAGTGCTGGCCTAAATGCCGCGGCAGGTCCTGCACCGCCAGGCACAGATCGAAAAATTTCCTGATGCGGTGGTGGCGCAAGTCGAACCCGGCCTGCTGGAATTGCCCTTCCAGCGTGTCTTTCGGGTCTTTGTATTCCCACGAGCCCACCATGGCTGAAAGTTTCCCGGTGGTCTCGGCATCGAAGCCCAGCGCTTTGCCCATCTCGCGCGCCGCCAGCCGCCCGCGATACGTAATCACATTGGCGGTCATGGCCGCTCCCAATTTCCCGTAATGCTGGTAAACGTGCTGGATCACGCGCTCGCGGCGCTCCCCGGAAGGAAAATCCAAATCGATATCGGGCCATTCCCCGCGCTCTTCCGACAGGAAGCGTTCAAACAGCAGGTCCATTCCGACCGGATCGACCGCCGTGATGCCGAGCGCATAGCAAACCGCGCTGTTGGCGGCCGAGCCGCGCCCCTGCACCAGGATGTCCTGCTCGCGCGCGAAGCGAACAATGTCCCACACGATCAGGAAATATCCCGCCAGGTCGAGCCGCTCAATGAGCTTCAACTCTCGCTCAATCTGCCGCTGCGCCCGCTGCCACAGCGATCGCGGCTTCATGGCGTGCAGGTAGCGTGCCCGCGCGCCTTCTTCCGTGCGCTTGCGCAGGAATGACATCTGGCTCTCGCCTTCCGGCACCGGATACTTGGGAAATTGATAGCCCAGGTCAGCCAGCGTGAACTTGAGGCGCGACGAAATCTCCCCGCTCGCTGCAATGGCCTCGGGCAAATCGGCGAACAGCTTTTCCATCACGCGAGCCGGCTTCAGGTGCCGCTCGGCATTGCGCAGCAACAGCCGCCCCGCCGTCTCCAGCGAATTGTGCGTGCGGATGGCGGTGAGCACGTCAAGCAGTTGCCGCTCGGCGGCGGTGGCGTGGGCAACTCCATTGGTCGCCACCACCGGCAGCTTGAGCGCGCGCGCAATCGCCAGCGCCGCCTGGTTGCGCGCTTCTTCCGTGCGGTCAAAATGCCGCTGCATTTCCACATACACGCGGTCGCGCCCAAAAATGTGGATGAGCTGCCCCGCCATCTCGCGTCCCGCGGCCATTCCGCCGTCGCCCAGCGCGGCATGCAGCGGGCCTTCATCGCCGCCCGTCAGGCAGATGAGGCCTTCAGAAAATCCCGCAACTTCAGCAAGCGTGGCCGCGGCAACCGTCTGCGGTTCAGCTCCGCTCGGATATTTGGGCGCGCGCAGCTTCATGCGCGTAATCAGTCGGCAAGGGTTCTGATAGCCGGTGCGCTCCGTGATCAGCAGCGGCAGGCGAAAAAAACGTTCAACTGCCGGCTTCTGCTTCTTGCCGTTTACCGTGGCCGCTTGCGGCGCCGCATGCCGCACCGTAATTTCGCTGCCGATGTGCGCCTTTACTCCCAGCTTTTTTGCCGCCAGGTGGAATCGCGGCGCGCCATAGACGCCATCGCGGTCCAGCAGCGCCATGGCCGGCATTTGCAGTTCGGCACACCAGCCCGCCAGCGCTTCCGGCAGCGACGCGCCCTCCAGGAAGCTGAAAGCTGATCGCGAGTGCAGCTCGATATACATCAGTCGTAGCCGCCCTCAATGGCCCATTGCCGGTTTTCGCTCATCGCCAGCCGATACAAGCCGCCGGCAATCTCTACGTCCCATTCCTCGCGCTTCCACGCCGCCCGCTCGTCGCTGGTTGCATTCCACCATTCACCTGAGCTGCGCCACGGACCGGCTGCCCACGTCACCGCGCCGCGCGGCCCCTGCTCGCCCGTGCACGCCACCCGCCCGGGAACACCTTTCACCATCTCCACTGCGGCGGCGCGCGGCGGACGAAAAATTCGCGCGCCCACCATAGCGCCGCCCGCCCGCGCCTCGCCCCCCGGCAGTTTTTGCACGTTCGGTTTTGCTTCCTGGCCGCCTGCATTCGCGCCGCCGCGCCTCGTACGCGCTGCCGAGCCGGCGCGCGGCAGGTTGGCCTGGAAATGCGCCATGCGGAAACCATCAGGCCGGTAGGAATCCTCAAGTTGGGCTGCGCCTGCGCGCCCACGCCCCACAATGCCGGCGATGCGCGCCAGCATCAGCTCCAGGCGCTCGGGCTGCGGCTCCTGCGGCGTGAACAAGCCGTGCTGCGCATGCTGCGCCCCGGCAGGCTCGGCCTGCAAAAACACTTTGACCACCGGCGCCGTGGGCGGATGCGCCGCCAGCTCAAGCTGCAACAGCTTCAGGAAAACCTTGGCATCGCGAATCGCAACAGGAAGCTGAAGCCGAATCGAGCAACTCAGCGATTTCGCCGTTGAATTGTCGCGGCCGCGATCACTTCCCTCGCCTGCCGCATGAGCCGCATCACTCAAATTTCCAATTTGCCCATGGCCGGGTTTCTCAATGATCTTGTCGCTGTTGTCTTCCAGTTCCAGCCTGAGGCGCAGCTCGTTCGTCGCCAGCGCCCGCGCCTCCAATCGCGCGCAAAGCTGTTCCAGCATTCGGTTCAGCAGGAAGGCAAGCGGCTCCAGCGTTTCCACCGGATCTTCCAGCTCGAGCGTCTCGGCAAACACCAGCGGCGGCTCGGCGGCATTGAGCGAGCGCAGGCCCTCACCCCGCGCCAGCTTCTGTAAGGCCACCCCCATCTGCCCCAGCCGCTCGCCCAGCGCAATCGGAGGCAGCAGGGCAAAGGCACGAAACGTCCGCACGCCCCAGCGATCCAGCGTCTCCAGCATTTCGCCGCTCGTGGCCGGCCTACGGCCGTTGGCCGAAACTGCATCCGGGTGCTTGCTTTTTTTCTTCTGCGCTTCCGCTCCTCCCCATAAGCCAGGATCGAGCGCCAAAGGCTCCTGCAGCAGCACATGGATCGGCAGCTCGCCTAATCGCCGCGCCTCTTCGCCGGGCGCAATCACCGTGACGGCAAAGCCCGGGCTGCCGGGCGCGCGCCGCAATGGCGCATGCGGCCTGCCCTGGGCGCGAAAGCCGCGCGCCGCGTGCATTGCGGCTTCAATGTTGGGCGCAATGGCCACACTGCACTCCACTCCCAGAGCGGCCACGCGCTCAGCCAGCGCCCGGCCAAGCCTTGCCGGCGGACCAAAGATGCGCTCCAGCCCGGCAATTTCCATCACTACCGTGTCCCGGGCTGTGGCCTCGACTTTGGGCGAGAAAGCGCACGCGCAATCGAGCAGCGCGCCATGCGTTGCCGCTTCCTGCGCCGGCGACCGCTGCCGCATCTGCAACGAATCCAGCGCCGCGGCTTCCAGCTTGGTCATGCCCGGCTCAATTCCTTCCAGGCGCGCGGCTTCATTGGCCGCCACCACGCGCACCAGCGGCGGCGAGCCATCCATCACCGCCAGCGGCCGCTCGCGCACCAGCGTTGCGTCTGCCCGCATGAGCGCTTCCGCCGCAAAATTCGGAATGTAAACGCAGGCAAAGTTCATCCGATGGCCCACTGGCTAGCCGCCACAAAGCTCGCCTTGGCCCCTTGCGGCTGCTTTTTGCCGGGAGCGCGGCTTACTTGCGCAATAATTTCCATGCCGCGCAGCAGTTGCGCATGGCTGATCACTTCTTGGTTGTTGAGCGCGCGCTTCCGTTGCAGCATCACCACCAAAGCCGCGCAGGTGCTGGCGTTCGATTCCTGCTCCACAACCAACAGCACCGTCCTGGTCTTTTCCACGGCGCGGCGAAAGCGGAACCATGAAGTCAGCGGCACCCGCCGCGCAATCCGCTGCGGCACATCGCCCAGGTCGATTGCAACCAGGCCGAAGCCGCCGCCCTGCAAAATCAGGTCGGTC
>JAJPJZ010000055.1 GCA_021323935.1 Terriglobia bacterium
CAGGACGACTGGCGCATCAAACAGAACCTGACCTTGAACCTGGGCTTGCGCTGGGAGTGGGACCAGCAGGCCATCAACCTGCTGCATGACATTTCTGTGCAGAACGTGGCGCAGGGCATCTGGACCGGCCCCACGAACGTCACGGAAATTCCGGCCCTTCCGCAGCAATTGCACCAGTTCGAACCCAACTTCGGTTTTGCGTACACTCCCAAGATCGCGCAGCGCTTCTTTGGAGACGGCAAGACGGTAATCCGCGGCGGCTACCGCATCGCATACGATCCCTCGTTCTACAACATCTTCCTGAACGTGGCGACGTCGGCGCCGGTGGTCAACCTGGGATCGTTTAACAACCAGGCGCTGATCTCGAACCCGATTGCTTCGGCTGTAGATTCCGCATACTTCAGCCAGATTCCTGAAGGCGGGAATCCGGGATCACGCAACCAGACGCGCGTGAGCTCGGACTTCCACCAGCCGATGGTGCAGCAGTGGTCGTTCGGCTTCGAGCGGCAGATTGCCGGCCGCATGGGCTTTGAATCGCGCTACGTAGGCAACCACGCTACCGGCCAGTTCGAAACCATCGACGGCAACCCGCTGCTCACTTCGATCCCGTCGCAGGACATTCCCTCAGGCGTCACGCCCTGCACCACCGCAGGCGCGGCCGGACTCGGCCGCCCGGATTGCAACTTCGGCAACCTGCGCGTTCGCAATAACGGTGCGTTTTCGCGCTACAACGGCTGGCAGAACCAGTTGACGGTGCGCGACTACCACAACCTGACCGCAACGGTGGGCTACACGTTCAGCAAGACCATCGACAGCGTCAGCGAAATCTTTGCCGCGACCGGCGGCGGAATTTCCAACCCTGCTCCCGAGAACCCCTTCGATCCGACCGTGCGTGAGAAGGGCCTTTCGGCGCAGAACTTCCCGCACATCTTCAACGTCACCTGGGTGTATTCGATTCCCTTCCTGCGCGATCAGCAGGGATTGATCGGCCACATCTTTGGCGGATGGCAGTGGGCGGGCGACTATGAATTCCAGTCGGGCACGCCGGTGGGCCTGTTCCAGAACGTGACCAATCCAGCGTGTGACGTTTCATGGAACAACGCCTTCGTCGGCACCGACTCCTGCCGCCCGATCATCAGCAATGCCAGCGCGCCGATCAACACCGTCGGCCGTTACACCTCAGCAAGTTCGCTGGTGGATAACAGCACTGGCCTGCCGACCACGCCGGGCGCAGTGCACTGGCTTGTGAACAACGCGTTTGCTGACGCCGCCGTCTGCAACGGTGATCCGTTCGCCTGCACCGTGGGGCGCAACACCATTGTGGGCATGGCGCGCAACAACATGGACCTCTCGATGCAGAAGAACTTCAAAGTCACCGAGCGGTTCACGTTCCAGGCCCGCATTGATGCTTTGAACGCGCTGAACTACCAGTATCGCGGCGCGCCGGGCGTCAACGTGAACAGCCGCAACGTCAACGGCGTCTCAGGCAACACGCTGGCGCCGGGGTCGTTCATGGATAACCTGCTGAACAGCAACAGCTCGCCGGGTGCTTCCGGGACCTCGGTGCGCGCGCTGATTCTGTCAGGCCATATCTACTTCTAACCCTTCCTGCTTCAGTCCAGGCCAGCCTTCGGGCTGGCCTTTTTTTGCTTTACTTCAGGCACAGTGCTTCATACACTCGCGCCAAAACCGAAGGATCTGGAATGACTCGATATTTCGCACTCCTGCCGCTGTTGATCGCCTGTTCCGGATTTGCGCCGGCGCAGGACTCCCCGCCCGCTGGCGCCGCGGCATATTGCTCGACGTTGGTCTCCGGCGATGAAGCCGCAGCCCTGCAGCGGGCCTGCCGCTGGGTCAACGTGCTGCCGCAGGCCATGCCGGCTTTTGAGGCTGACCAGATCACTTCACGCCAGCAGATGACTGCGGTGATGCAGCAGACCGTCAACGTGGGCGGCGCCGGGCACGACCCGGGCTACCAGCACAGCTACATCCTGGAAGTGATCAACGCCAAGCTGAAGTATGCCGGCGGCAACGACGATTATTCCGACTGGTACCTGGACGCGAAGGTCTCCAGTTATGACGCGGTGCGCACCACCGGCCTGTTCTGGTCATTCATGCAACTGCAGCGCGTGCTGGAAACGGTTTTCGCGCCGCACTCGGCCACGCAGTTCAAGTTCGTGAAGCGGGCGGAGCAGAAGGGCCGCAGCGTCCTGGTTTACGAATTCACCACGCCGCGCGCCAACAATGATTCGTGGAGCTTCGTGATGGACGGCAAACAGGTCAACCCCGGCCTGAAGGGCGAATTCGCCCTCGATGCCGCAAGCTTCGCGCTGGTTCACCTGAAGCTGACCACCAATGAGATCGACAAAGACAAGAAAGTGCCGGTCAAGAATATTGATGTGGTTGCCGACTACGCGCCGGTGCACGTGGGCAGCGTAGAGTTTGTAATGCCGGCGGCTGCCGACATCAAGCTGTGCCGCAAAGACGCAGCGGTTTGCCTGAACAATTCGATTTCGTTTAAGAACTACAAGCCCGCCGGGGCAAGCGGTTCCGCGCCGTAAGCGGCGGAAGCTTTCAGCGCCCGAACAGCGGAAAGTGGCTGGCCGCGGCCATAAAGAACAGCAGCGGAAACGACAAGCCGAAATTCACGCGCGCGGCGACCTGCGCCTTGGCCGCGAACGACGCCAGCTCCGGCGGCATGGCTTCACCGCGTGCGCCGGCGCCCTCGGCCCAGCGAATGATCTTCTTGTTGGCGCGCCACACCAGCCCCCAGACGTTGAGCAGCATCACCAGGCCGATTCCGCCGCCCACGCCGATGCAAAGCGTGCGGTTGCTCTCCCATCCGTGATTGTTGAGCCCAAGGAAGATCAGCGCAGCCGCCGCAATCAGGATGGTCTCCGCAATCGCCACCACTGCCGTCTTCATGCCGGCCATGAACAGCCCCATCTGAAAGATGAACGCCAGCACCCACACCACAAAAAACGTCATGAACAAAAAGCCGGGCGAAGCCGAGCCGTTGCGCGCGTCGGTGCCGCCGATGCGCATCCAGTAAGCGATGCCGGCCAGCACCGTCACGACTGCGCTCCAGCGAAACCACCACATAGCCCGCGACATCAATGGCGGAATTACCGCAACCCGGGTGGGCGCGCTGACCTCCTGCAGCAACGGCGTGCTCACCAGGTTGAAGAAATACAGCAGGCCGATCCAGGTGATGCCCGCGACGAAGTGGATCCAGCGCAGAACAATATCGAGAATGGCAGCCGCATTGGTTGCCGGGCTGAATGGAATACTTGCCATGGTCGGCCATTATAGAGAGCGCATGGATCTGAATTCGCCTTTTGCGCCCACGCTGCGGGGCAGCCGCCTTGCCTAACCGCGCCCATCGCGGTTATTGTTAATGCTCGCCGCGGCGGTACTTTTGTGGTGTGCAGGGGTAACGATGTCTGAAGGAGATCGGCAGATGGAAACTAAGCCGGCCCAAAACATCCAGGACACATTTTTGAACACCGCGCGCAAAGACCGCGTGCCGATTACGCTCTACCTGCTAAGCGGCGTGAAGCTCAGCGGGCGCATTCGCTCCTTTGACAAGTATTCGGTTGTACTTGAAACCAACAACCAGGAGCAGCTCATCTTCAAGCACGCGATTTCTACCGTCGTGATGGGCAAGGGCCAGGGCTCGCACATGGATCGTCCGGCTGAAGCCCGCGGCCCGGCAAGCGGCGGCCCGTCGGCTGCGGCTCCGCCTGCGGCCAGCCCTACCAGCAGCGCGCCTGAGAGCTAGGCATTCCGCGTGGGCCGGGCGCATCCAGCAATCCCTTGATTCCAGCGAGGCAGCATTGTGTCTCGAAGAACTCCCGGCGCAATCCGCAGCGGTGAAGGCCGCACTCCGAACAGCAACGAAGAACTTTCCGCCGCCGCACAGGTGAAGCAGGCGGCTCGGCACAGCCCGCGCATGATCGCAACCCGTGGCGGCGCCGAACGCGCCTTCCTGATTGGAGTTGAATACCGCCGCCGCCGCGATGCCAAACCGCACAGCGTGGGCGAGCAGGCACAGCTTGCGGCGCAGGCGCGGCGCAGCGCAAGCACGGCAGCCGAGGGCACGCCTGGGGAACAGCCCGCCGGCCACTTAACGCCTGAAGAGCTGCTGGCCGAACTGCATGAGCTGGCGCTCAGCGCCGGAGCTGAAGTGGTGGGCGAGTTCGTGCAGCGCCGCGACCGGCCTGACCCGGCTACGCTCATTGGCCGCGGCAAGCTTGAAGAGCTGAGCGGCGCGGTCGCCTCCAGCGGCGCCGCCGTGGTGCTGTTCGATCATGAGCTCACGCCCTCGCAGCAGCGCAACATTGAGGCCGCCGTAGGCGCCAGGGTGATTGACCGCACGCAGCTCATCCTCGATATCTTTGCGCGGCACGCGCGCACCCGTGAAGGCCAGTTGCAGGTGGAGCTGGCGCAGCTTGAATATCTGTTGCCCCGTCTGGCCGGGCGCGGCGTTGAAATGTCGCAGCTCGGCGGCGGAATCGGCACGCGCGGCCCCGGTGAAACCCAGCTTGAAACTGATCGCCGCAAGATCTACCGGCGCATCCGCGACGTGAAGCAGCAGCTTGAAGCGGTGCGCCGAACGCGCGCGCAGCAACGCCAGCGCCGCGAAACCGCTCCGATCGCCACGGTCGCGCTGGTGGGCTACACCAACGCGGGCAAGTCCACGCTGTTCAACGCGCTCACCGAGGCAGGCGTTCTGGAATCATCCAAGATGTTCGCCACGCTCGATCCCACCATCCGCGCGCTCACGCTGCCTTCGCGGCGCAAGGTCCTGCTCTCCGATACCGTCGGCTTCATACGCCAACTGCCACACGCGCTGGTTTCGGCATTCCGCGCCACGCTCGAGGAGGTGCAGCGGGCATCGCTGATTCTGCACGTCTCTGACGCAACCAACGCCGCCGTTCGCGAGCAGGACGAGCAAGTGGAACAGGTGCTGCACGAACTTGAAGCTGACAATACGCCGCGCCTGCGCGTGCTCAACAAGATCGATTTGCTGAACACCGATGAGCGCGCCAAGCTGCGCGCCACGGCCGATAGCGCCTGCGTTTCGGCGCGCACCGGCGAAGGCCTGGAAGCACTGATTGCGTTGATTGATGCCATGATCCAGGTCGATCCGGTTTCGCGGGTGCGCCTGCGGGTTCCGCAAAACGAAGGCAAGCTGCTGGCGCTGCTTGAGGCCAAAGCTCGCATCCTGTCGCGACGCTACAAAGCCGGAAGCGCCATCCTGGAAATCGAAGCGCCGGAATCGGTGCTGCGGCAGGTCCGCAAGGCAGAATTGGCGTTCTCAGAGACGCGTGGAAATTCGCCCGCCGCAGTTGCCGGCCGGAGCGGCTCGCACAAAAGGTAGAAATTACAATGGGCCGGCGATCAAAGAAGCGGTGACTTTTCTTTGACCAACGGCCCATCGATCCTGAATCGGATCGGAGGTGATGTATATATATTCGCTCCGGCGCGGTTTACTGTCAAGCGCAAGGGCAAGCTGCTGCGCGATTTTTCGCCTTAGTTCTTCGGTGTGAGAACGCGGATAGAAGTTGCGCGAAATCAGGCAGATAGCAGGCGGAGGGTTTGACGAATCCGGCGCGTGAATGCTACTTTTATTTGTTCCCGGCAAAACGTGCCGCACCAGCCGGCGGCGCATACAGTCTGTTTCGACAGCCCTGCCCTTTTCAGCAACAGATTTATGGAAAAGATTTTAGATCAGCTAGGCGAATTACTGCTCGGAAGCATTCCGACCATCATTCTGTTGCTGATCACGGTGGCCGCTTACCGCTTGCTGGTGTACCGGCCGCTGCTGCGCGTGCTTTCCGAGCGCTACCGGCTGACGGAAGGCGCGTTCGAGCGCGCCAAGAGCGATATCGCTGCGGCGGAAGCGCGCACCGAAGAGTATGAGCAGCGCATTCGCGAAGCCCGCATCGCCATCTTCAAAGCCCAGGAGCAGCGGCACGACCAGGCCGTAAAGGCGCGCTACGCCGTGGCCGCACAGGCGCGAGGGGCGGCTGAGGCGCGGCTGCAACAGCACCGCGTCCAGCTCGAGCGCGAAACCGAAACTGCCCGCCTGGAGCTGCAACGACGCGCCGAGCAGACCGCCAGCGAAATCATTCGCGCCATCCTGAACCCCGCCGGAGCTCGCCGCAACCCGGGCGGGCCGGCTCTCGCCGGCAGCGGCGGACAGGCAGGTTCACGATGAAGCCGGCGTTGCGGGTTCAAAGGGCGAAGCTGAGGGCGCTGCTGTTGTTGTGCGCGCTGTTGTTTTCGTTTGCCGCGACTTTGGCTGCCTCGCCGCAGGAAGCTGCGGCACGGCCCGCTGCGCCGCAGCAGCAACCGGCAGTCGATTCAAGCCAGGGCACGCCCAGCCAGGAACTGGCGCAAGAATCGCGCGAGGCTGCCGGCGAAGAAGAGAACGCACAGTTCAAGTACTCCGGCTCGGTGCGCTGGGTGGCGCGCCACACCGGCCTGAATGCCCGCGGGGCTTACTGGCTGCTGATCAGCCTTAATTTTGCGGTGGTGGCGATCCTGGTGGCGGTGGTGGCAAAGTCCAAGCTGCCATCTTTCTTTCGCATTCGCAGCCAGACCATCCACATGAGCATGGAAGAGGCGCGGCGCACTTCGGCGGAGGCGCAATCGCGCCTGGCCGAAATCGATTCGCGGCTTTCGCGCATCGACGCCGAGATCAACGAAATGCAGGCGGCGGCGGCGCGGCAGGGCCAGCAGGAAGAAGAGCGCATCCGGGCCGCGGCAGAAGAAGACAAAGCCAAGATTCTGGCGGCGGTTGACCAGGAAATTGCCGCCGCGCAGCGGGTGGCCGAGCGCAACCTGAAGGCGTATGCGGCCGCGCTGGCAGTGGAGCTGGCGGAGCGCCGCATCAAGATTGACGCTGAAACCGACCGCCGCCTGGTGCGGCAATTTGCGCAGGACTTCAGCGCGGATGGGAGCGCCTGATGGCCGTTGTCAGCATCCGCTACGCGCGCGCCCTGGCTGATGTGGTGTTCCTTCGTTCGCTTGATGCCGCGCGCGCCATCGCGCAGGTGAACGAGGCCGCTGATTTGCTGCGATCGAACGAGTCGCTGCGCAAGGTTTGGGAAAATCCGGCGATTCCCGCCGACCAGAAGCGCAACCTGCTCGATGCGATTGCCGCGCGCGCCGGCTGGTCAACCGAAGTGCACAACTTCCTGGCGGTAATCATCGACCATCGGCGGGTGCCGCTGTTTGCCGACATTGCGCGGCAACTGCAGGCGGAACTTGACCGGCGCATGGGCGTGACGGAAGCCGAGATCACGGTTGCGCGGCAGCTTTCGCCTGACGAGCAGCGCGAACTGGAGCAGACGATTGCGCGCAGCACCGGCGGCAAGAGCGTTCGCGCGCACTATCGCACTGAGCCTGCAATCCTGGGCGGCGCCGTCGTGCGCATTGGGTCGACGATTTATGACGGTTCGGTGAAAGGCCAGTTGGCGAAGATCAGGGAGAGCTTGAGCGCCTGAGCCACCCGGGCGCCGGAACGAACACACGGTCAAGTGCTGGCTGGTAGCTGAAGTGGCGGCCGACAAGAAATTTTATGGCAACGATCAAAGCAGACGAAATTACCAAGCTCATTCGCGAGCAGATTGAAAAATACGAATCGCGCATCGCGGTCGATGAAGTCGGCACCATCATGTCGCTGGGCGACGGTATCGCGCGCGTTCATGGCCTCGACAAAGTCATGGCCGGCGAGCTGCTCAGCTTCCCGCATAACGTGGCCGGGCTGGCCATGAACCTGGAAGAAGACCAGGTCGGCGTGGTGCTGCTCGGCGATTACCTTGAGATCAAAGAAGGTGACGAGGTCAAGCGCACCGGCCGAATCATGAGCGTTCCGGTTGGCGACCAGCTCATCGGGCGCGTGGTCAACGCGCTCGGGCAGGCAATTGACGACAAAGGCCCGATCGCGACCGACCGTTTCAACCCCGTGGAACGCATCGCGCCCGGCGTCATCGACCGGCAGCCGGTGCGCGAGCCGATGGCCACCGGCCTGAAGGCAATCGATTCCATGATCCCGGTGGGCCGCGGCCAGCGCGAGCTGATTATCGGCGACCGCCAGACCGGCAAGACGGCGATCGCGCTCGATACCATCATCAACCAGCGCGGCGGCGACCTGGTGTGCATCTACTGCGGCATCGGGCAGAAGCGCTCAACCATCGCGCAGGTGGTGCAGACGCTCACCAACAACGGCGCCATGGATTACACCATCGTGGTGTCGGCGTCAGCTTCAGAACCCGCTCCCATGCAGTACATTGCGCCGTACGCCGCCTGCGCCATGGGCGAATACTTCCGCGATACCGGCCGCCACGCAGTAGTTTTTTACGACGATCTTTCCAAGCACGCGGCCGCGTATCGTGAAATTTCGCTGCTGCTGCGCCGCCCTCCCGGGCGTGAAGCTTACCCGGGCGACGTGTTTTACCTGCACTCTCGGCTGCTGGAACGTGCAGCCAAGCTGAACAGCAAGCTGGGCGGCGGGTCGCTGACGGCGCTGCCGATCATTGAAACCCAGGCGGGCGACGTTTCGGCTTACATTCCCACCAACGTGATTTCGATTACGGACGGGCAGATTTACCTGGAAACCGACTTGTTCAACTCCGGCATCCGGCCGGCCGTGAACGTGGGGCTTTCGGTGAGCCGCGTGGGCGGCAGCGCGCAGATTAAAGCCATGCGCCAGGTGGCCGGCTCGCTGCGTCTCGATCTCGCGCAATATCGCGAGCTGGCGGCCTTCGCGCAATTCGGCAGCGATCTTGATAAGGCCACCCAGGCGCAGCTCAACCGCGGCCAGCACCTGGTTGAAGTCCTCAAGCAGGACCAATACCAGCCGCTGCCGTTCAGCAAGCAGATTTTGATCCTGTTCGCCGGCACCGGCGGCTACCTTGACGATCTGCCGGTGGAGCAGGTGCGCGAGTTTGAAGCTGACCTGTACAAGTACGTGGAGACACTCAATCCCGGCCTGCTCAAGGGCATTGAAGAGAAGAAGACGCTCGACGATCAGCTTAAGGGCGCGCTGGTGAAAGCCATCACCGAGTTTAAAGACAAGTTTGTCGGCGACCGGCAGATGGCAGCAACGGCACGGTAATGATCCTGGCAGTTTGCAGGTTCCATGGCTAACGTTCTCGATATTCGGCGGCGTATCCGCAGCGTGCGCAACACGCGCCAGATCACCAAGGCGATGAAGATGATCTCGGCTGCGCGGCTGCGCAAGGCGCAGGAGCGTGCGCTGGCGGCGCGTCCGTATGCGCAGATGCTGACCAACATTTTAAAGTCGCTGGTCAGCCGCGCCGAAGTCTACGATCCTGAAACTGGAGAGCCCAAGCATCCGCTGCTGGCGCGCCGGGAAGAACGCAACATCCTGCTGATTGTGGTCACCGGAGACCGCGGCCTCGCCGGCGCATTCAACGCCAACATCACCAAAGCTGCGCTGCGCTTCCTGCACGAGAAGCACGGCAGGAACGTTGACATTGAAGCTGTGGGCCGCAAGGCGCGCGACTTTTTCCGCAGGCGTTATCCCTTCAACGCTGACCCGCTCATGCGCTTAGGGCCGGCGCAACTGGTGGCCGAACACGTTGGCGTTTTGGCCAAGCTGCAGTTTTCAGACGCGGGGCGCATGGCCGAGCAGGTGATCGCGCGCTACACCGAGGGGTCGATTGATTCGGTCTATGTGCTTTACAACGAATTCAAGTCGGTGATTGCGCAGCGGCTGGTGGTCGAGCGGGTGTTGCCCATCGGGGAGTTAGGCGGCCACGAGTTCGCCCAGGCCGAAGAGATGACGCGCGAGCAGCGCGAGCACGCGGCTGAAGCCGCAACCCGCGCCGCGGTGAGCACGCGCGAAGCCGACACTTCGGCCATCGACCAGCACGCCGCCGAGTTCGGCGCCGCTGCAACTGACTACATCTACGAGCAGCCTCCGGCAGAGCTTTTCCGCAGCCTGCTTCCCAAGTACGTCGGCATACAGATGTTTCGCGCCATGCTCGAATCGGTGGCGGCCGAACACGCCGCCCGCATGACGGCAATGGATTCAGCCACCAACAACGCCAGCGACATGATTGACGCGCTCACGCTGACCATGAACCGCGTCCGCCAGGCGGCCATCACAAAAGAAATTATCGAGATCGTGAGCGGGGCAGCGGCACTGTAGTGGAAGTTTCGAGTTTCAAGTTTCTAGTTTCGGGCAGCAGGGCGAAGATCTTGGGCAAGATCGGATATGGTTACGGTAGCGAATGGCATTTATTGCGCTGCTTGGGGTACCACCGACAGGAGCTTTGCCATAGCTATGGAACTGAAGTTCGTCTCA
>JAJPJZ010000204.1 GCA_021323935.1 Terriglobia bacterium
CAAAGTGCCAGTGGCGCTCGCGTTGGCGGTCAGAGTGCCAGCCGATGATCAGCATGCCCACCAGTGCCGCAATGTAAGGCAGCGTGCCCACCCAGCCAATGGTGCGAACGTCTTTCCAGCCGCTCAGCCGCTGCAGCATGGTGGGCATCCAGAACAGGAAGGCGTAGCCGCCGGTGTAACAAAAGCCGAGGCCAAGCATGAGCAACACGACCGGCCCGTGACGCAGCGCCTGCCAGATACTCATGTGGTGGACGTCGGCTTTCGATTGGCGCTCCTCGGCCAGCCGATTCGTGATCCATGAACGCTCGTCGGCGCTGAGCCAGCGCACGTCGCAAGGCCGGTCGGGCAGCCAGAACAGCGTAGCCGCGCCTAGAACAACTGCCGGCAAGCCTTCGAGCAGAAACAGCCATCGCCAGCCGGTCAGGTTGAGCCAGTGGACTCCCAGCACGCTGCCGGCAATCGGACCGCCGATGATGAATGCCACGGGGATCGCCGACATGAAGCGCGCCACCGCCTTGGCGCGGTCCTGGTAAACAAACCAATGAGACAGGTAAACGATCACGCCCGGGAAGAAGCCTGCCTCAGCCGCGCCTAACAGAAATCGCGCGCCATAAAGCTGCAGCGGCGTGCGGACCAGCGCGGTGAGCGTGGTGAGCAGCCCCCACGTCATCAGGGTCAGCGCCAGCGCGCGGCGTGCGCTCCAGCGCTCCACCAGCAGCGCCCCGGGAATCTGCAGGCCCAGGTAGCCGATGAAGAAAATTCCCGCTGCCGTGCCAAACACCGGGTCGCTCAGCCCCAGGTCGCCTTTCATGCCCAGCGTGGCGTAGGCAATGTTGGTGCGGTCAATGTAATTGGCGACGTACAACACGAACAGGAACGGCAGCAGGTGTGCCGCGATGCGCTTACGCGCCGATTCGCCTGGAGCCGGGGCCGGCATGTGCATGGAGCGCGCAGTATACCGCGCAGGCCGGGCACCAGCATGCCTTCATCGCTGTTTGCGAAAGCAAATTTGGCGCATGGGAGCGGCAACATTGCATCCTTCCGCCCGCCCGAGCATAGTACTGAATCACCATGACGGCGCTGAAAGCCCTGTTCGGAGTTGTGCTGCTGGTCTTCGTGCTGTGGGACGCCTTTGAGACCATCATCCTGCCGCGCCGCCCGCGGCACAGCTTTCGCATTACCCGCACGTTTTACAAAGTCACATGGGCGCCGTGGAAGGCGGTGGGACGGCGACTGCGCGATCCCAAGCGGCGCGAAACGCTGCTCAGCTTGTTTGGCCCGCTTTCAATCTTCCTGCTGCTGGCGATTTGGGCGTTTGCCCTGATCGTTGCGTTTGCCGTGCTGCAGTGGGCCGCCAACTCGCAACTGGGCGGCTCAATCAGCCACAGCTTCGGCACCGACCTGTACTTCAGCGGAAGCACGTTTTTCACGCTTGGCATGGGCGATGTGGCGCCGCAATCCAACCTTGCGCGTTTCCTCGCCGTCATTGAAGCCGGCACCGGCTTTGGCTTCCTGGCGCTGGTAATCAGCTACGTGCCGGTGCTGTATCAGTCGTTCTCGCGGCGCGAAGTCAGCATCTCGCTGCTCGATGCGCGCGCCGGAACGCCGCCCACCGGCATTGAATTGCTGCGCCGCCATGACACTGACATGCAGGAGTTCACGCGCGTGCTGGTGGAATGGGAAAAGTGGTCGGCTGAGCTGCTGGAGAGCCACATGTCGTATCCGGTGCTGGCCTATTTCCGCAGCCAGCACGATAACCAGTCATGGCTGGCGTCGCTTACCGCGGTGCTCGACGCTTGCGCTCTGTGCATGGCCGGGCTGCGCGATGGCCCCGAACGGCAGGCGCGGCTCACGTTTGCGATTGCGCGGCACGCGCTGGTTGACCTCGCCCAGGTCTTCGATACCCCGCCGCAGAAGGATTTTGACCGCCTGTCGCCATTGGATGCGGCGCGCGTTGGCGACCTGCTGCGCGGCGCCGGGCTGCTGTTTTCAAGCGATGGCGAGACGGCTGACCGCCTCGCCCGCTATCGCAAGATGTATGAGCCTTATGCCTACGCCCTGGCCACGCACCTGATGGTCGAGCTGCCGCCGTGGATCAAGCAGCAGGCCGGCGCCGATAACTGGGAGACCAGCCGCTGGGGAAGAAAGACGATCGTGTGAGTTAAGCCGATTCGTGTTTCGCCGATGCAAACATGGCAGAACACCGCGTGCGCCGGCTCGCGCCAGACGCTTCTTGCCCGCGGCTCAGTTTGCCGGCGGGGCGGCGGTGCCCGCGGCGGGCGCGAACGCATCGGCCAGCGAAATGATTTTCATCGCGGCACGCAACTGCTCGAGCCCGGCGCTGCTGTTGATCGTGATGACGGCGGAGCGGCCGGGAACCAGATCCAAATAATTGTCGGAGAGCTCGGCGTCGAGGCTGCTGAACGAGACGTAAACATCGCGCGCCAGCCGATCAGCCGAGAGCGTGAGCCGGTAAGAATTTGCGGCCGTCGGTTCCAGCGCCGCGGTGATCTGGGGCGCGGTCAATTCCACGTTCTTTGCCGGCACAAAATACATGATATTGCTCGAGAGCGGCTGGCCGTCCGCAGCCAGATCGGCCGCGATAAACGTTCGGGCAGGATCGGCGCCCGCGCCCTCCACGAATTCCGCACGCGGCGATGCAAAAAAAATCTTGCTCGAGAGCGGCGCCACCGTAATGTTCTGCGTCTGCTTGCGTAATTCGCGGCCATTTACGTCCATGAGCCGCACCGTCAGCTCGGCGTTAACGGGCGTGGTGCGGTCTGAGACCACGTACACCGCGATCGTGCCATTTTCTTCATGCGGCGAAACCAGCACCGGCGCATAAAAGCGGCGCGCGTAATACTGCAGCGCCTTCCAGCGGCCAAAGTAATCGATGCTGGCCCATGAGGCCACGGGCCAGCAGTCATTGAGCTGCCAATACAGCGAACCCATGGCGCGCGGGCGCAGGCGACGCAGGTGCTCGGCGCCAAACTTGATCGCATCGGCCTGCAACACCTGGCTGACATACAGGAACGATGCAAAGTCCTTCGGCTCACCAAACTCCTGCAGCATGTACTCGTGAATTTTCTGGTTGCCGGCCGCGTTTTTCTGATGGGCCAGCATCACGGGCGTCAGGATGCTGCGCCGGTCTTCGGGCAGCGTGAACGCCTCAACCGTGCGCATCTCGGGAAACGACTGGAAACCGTACTCGCTCATGAAGCGCGGGAAATATTTTTCGTAGTCGCGGATCGGCTCCATGCCGTGCCAGATTTGCCAGTTGTGCATGTCCCCGGTTTTGTACGCGGAAGTTTCGTCTTCGTAGTCGGAACTGGGCGAGCTCGGCCAGTATGGAATCTCAGGCTCAAGCTGCTCCACGATTCGCGGAATGATTCCGCTGAAGACTGTGAGGTAATCCTGCAGCATGCGCAGCCGCGCGGCGGTGGGCAGGTTGTCGCGATTGCCCCAATGGAATGCCTCTTCAGTTTCGTTGTTGCCGCACCACAGCACGATGCTCGGATGATCGCGCAGCCGCCGCACCTGGTATGCGATTTCCTGCTGCACGTTTTGCTTCCATGAGTAGTCGCCGGGCTGCCAGTCATTGCCAAACATGAAATCCTGCCACACCATGATTCCAAGTTCGTCGCACAGCTCGTAGAACCGGTCGGTTTCGTAGTAGCCGCCGCCCCAGTGGCGGATCATGTTCATGTTGGCGTCGCGCGCCGACTGCAGCACACGCCGGTATTGCGCCTCGGTCACGCGCGTAGGGAAGCTGTCAAACGGAATGACGTCAGCCCCTTTGGCAAAGACAGGAATTCCATTGACTGCAAATTCAAAGCTGCGGCCCCATTGGTCCTGCTGGCGCCGCAACACCACCGATCGCAGCCCGGTGCGCCGCGTTGCCGAATCGGCTTCGCGCCCTCCGGTGGAGACGCGAACCGTGAACGTATAGAGCGATTGCGCGCCATAGCCGGCCGGGTACCACAGCTCAGGGTTAGCGATGCTGAACGGCAGGCGCACAATGTTGCTGCCGGCATGCAGCGCCACCTCCTGCGATTCGCGCCCGCGCTGGCCCTTCTGCTCGTGCTCCACGACCACCCTGGCATTGGCCTCGCCTGACGCCACGATCTCAACTTCAGCTTCCAGGTTGGCGCGCCCGGCATTTACATCCGGCTGCGCGATGTGGAAATCGGCAATGCGCAGGTTGTCCCACGTTTCCACGCGCACTGCCCGCCAGATGCCGCTGTTCACGAATCGCGGCCCCCAATCCCATCCGTATTCGTAGGCCGGCTTGCGCAGGTACGTCTTCTCTTCCACGCCGGTCTGCGCTCGCCACGGATCATCGGCCGCGACCTGGCGCGCCATGCGTATGGGCGAAGGAAAAACCACCAGCAGCTCGTTGCCGCCCGCCTTCAGTGCAGGCTTGATGTCCACGCGCCACTGGCGAAAGGCATTCTGCGCCGCCAGCAGCTTGCTGCCGTTGAGGAACACCTCTGCGTAACCATCGAGCCCGTCAAACACCAGTTCAACGTGAGCGTGCCGCAGCATTTCATCGCTGGCTTGTACGTTGGTGCGGTACTCCCAATCGGCATTTTCCATCCATTGCAGCTTCGCTTCGTTCTCGCGAAAAAACGGGTCCGGGATCAGCCGATTGCGCAGCAGGTCCATGGCAACTACGCCAGGAACCTGCGCCGGACGCCAGATTGCAGCATCAGGCCAGACCGGCGACGCGGTGCCGTTCGGAGCAGCCAGTTGCCGGTCAATGCGCTGGCGGAATTGCCAGCCGGAATCGAGCGGAATCGACGCCACCGGCTTCGCTTGCGCCCAGACCGGCAACCACATCGCCAGCCCAAGCCACACCAGCCCCAGCCACGCCAGCCGCAACCTGGCAACGATTCGTCCTGTGCCCTGCGCCATCCCGCCTCGCTACAAAAACATTCGCAGGCAGTGTACCGCGACTCAGCTACCGCATCGCGCTGCTGCCTGCCTGCGATGCGCTCCACCAACGAGAGCAGACACAGCAATACCCAATGGAAAGCAGCAACCATGGCCAACTTCAACTCTCGATTGTTTGCGCCCCGCAGGCCACCGGGCGCAGCTCGGCTTCATCTGTGCTGAGAAACCCCATGAACCAGGCCAAACTTTGCTGTCTTGCTGCGCTTGCGTCGTTGGTGGCGCTGCTGGCCGCCTGCGGCAGCGCCAACCACGTGGCGCAGGCCATGCCAACGCCGTCGCAGCCCAGCGCGCCCTCGGGCTCGCCTTCCGCCCCGCCGCCAACCACACCTGCCCCGCCCAGTTCGCCGGCGCCGCCGGCAAATCCCGCGCCTCCACCAGGTTCGCCGCCGGCATCAGGCGCTGCTGCCTGCGCGCCCATCCAGGTGAGCTGGACGCCCTCAAGCAGCCCGCTGCCTGCACCGCCGGCGCCAGCGCCGCCCAGCGCAAACTGCGCCGGCTTTCCGCTTACCGTTACGTCGCCCGCCACCGCAGCCAGCCTCAGCGTGGGCTCGCCGGCGCACGTCGTCGCCAGCGCTCAGCCCAGCAATCCCATTCTCGACATGCGGGTTTACGTTGACGGCAACGCCGTGTTCTTCACCTTCAACAGCTCAATGGACGCGCAGATCTGGATGGCCCCCGGCGCGCACACGCTTGAGATCACGGCCGTCGATAAATCCGGCCAGAACTCCGCCGCCATCATTCCCGTGACTGTGACCGGCCAGGCCACAGCGACGCTCTCGCAAATCCAGAACATGCCCGGATGGGAGAGCTGCTCAGCCGTGTTCCCGCCCACGCACGCCCGCGCCGGCCAGATTTGTGCCGCCGGCCTCGGGACCGCACTCTCGACCATGACGCCGAATCAGCACTCGCCTTCGCTCAGCGGCGCCTCCGCCAAATTCACCATGGGAGGCCCCACGGCCTACTCCAACATGCTGTACTTCAAGTCGCTCGGCGGCGGCACCAGCGTCAGCCACTTCACTTACGATCTCTCGTTCTACATCGATGACGGCACCGCTCCGCAGGCGCTGGAATTCGACGTCAACCAGACGTTCGGCGGCATACGCTGGACCTGGGGAACAGAGTGCAACCTCAACGGCAGCGGCAAGTGGGACATTTGGGATCCGCTGAATGAGAAGTGGGTGCCTACGCCGGTCGCCTGCACCGCGTTTCCATCGAATTCGTGGATCCACCTGGTGTGGAATTTTGAGCGCGTAAACGGCCAGGCCCACTACATCAGCCTGAGCGTCAACGGCACGACTTATAACATCGACCAGTATTACCAGCCCCAGCAGGATTGGACGCTCGAAGACATCAACGTCGCCTTCCAGATGGACGGCAACTACCGCCAGCAGCCTTACACCGTCTGGCTCGATAACGTGACGCTGGTTGCTTACTGACGCGCAACCGCTACGCGGCTTTCATCTGCTTGCGCACGCGCGGCAGCACCTGCTGGCCGTAAAACTCAATGACGCGGCGCTGATCCGCCTGGCCTGAGTGAACGTTCACGATGGTGGCGCCGCTTGCAAACAGCTCGTTGATCGCGTGGGCGTGCGCGTCCGGGTCAGCGCTGATGGTGAAGCTCTTCAGCACCTGCTGCAGCGGAATTTCGGCCTCGGCGCGCCGTTGAATTTCCTGCGGGTCGCGCACGTTATAAAGCGTTTTGAAGGCCTTGGGCAGGAAGCGCCAAAGTTCCGCCGGGCGCTGCGCGTCCTTCTGCTCGCCCACCACCACGAACTTCTCCACCAGCACCGGCATGTGCTGCGGATTTTTCCCGGCGGCGCGCGCTGCATCTTGAAATTCCGCCTTGTGCTGTTGCCACGTTTCCGGGTCCGTGATGAGGCCGTCGGCATACTGGCCGGCACGCTGCATCGCTTTAGGGCCGTTGGCGGCCATCAGCAGGGGAATGGGTTTCGCAGGCTTGTCATAAAGCCTGGCGTTCACGTGGTAGTAGCTGCCCTCGTGCTTGACCTGCTCTCCCTTCCACAATTCGCGAATCAGCGCGGTCGCCTCAATCAGGCGGTCAGAGCGCTCTTGCCACTTCGGCCACGAGCCGAGCGCAGCCTGCTCGTTCAGCGCTTCGCCCGAACCTACGCCTAAAAAAATCCTCCCCGGCGTAAGCAGGCTCAGCGAGGCAAATGCTTCCGCCACCACAGCCGGGTTGTAGCGAAACGTCGGACACGTCACGGTGGTGCCGAGCCAGGCGCGTCGCGTGCGCTGGCCGAGCGCCGCCATCGTGACCCAGGCCTCGCCCGAATGCGCTTCGTTGGCCTGCCACGGCTGCAGATGGTCGCTGGTGGCGAGCAAATCGAAGCCTGCCTGCTCGGCCGCGACGCCCAGGTTCACCAGATCAGGAACCGGGAACTGCTCGTGACCCAGCATGAAGCCGATCATCGGCTGGTTGATGGTTTCAACTGCGCCCACGCTTGCCGCCCACAACAGCGTTCGACGGTCGGAGATCACGATGTAGCGAAATTCCCCTCCGCCGCCGCGCAAGGAGCACTGCAATGTACGTTTCCGCTGCCCAGCCATTTTCCGGCCTGAACCGCCGCTCGTTGTTGAAATCAGCAGGAGTGCTTCTTGGCGCCTC
>JAJPJZ010000068.1 GCA_021323935.1 Terriglobia bacterium
AATTTCGCCCTGGATGATGTCGCGCTGCGTGCGGCGCAGTTCCTGGTAGGCCACGCCGGCTTCCGCTTCCATGCTTTCAAGGTCGGCGCGGACCTGGCGCGCCAGGCGCTTGAATTCCTTCTTGGCCTCTTCACCGCGCGCGGCTTCAGCGCGGCGTTCGTTGTCCTGCGCCTGGCGGTCGAGCATGCGCATGGTGTCGACGGTCTTGTTCAGCCGGTCGATCAGGCGTTTGCGTTCGGGATTGGTGAAACCGATGGCGCGCAGGCCGCGCGACACTTCGATGATCTCGCGCCCTAACTGCCAGCGGCAGCGGCGGTGACCGCGCGGGTTCTTGGTCTTTGAAATTTCGTCGAGCTTTTCAGTCAGCGCCTGCGCCTTCTTGTAGTGCTTGGAAAGCTCGTCAATGTTGCGCGTGGCCTCGTTCAGGCGCTTTTGGATGACCTCTTCGGTGATCTCGTCTTCGTCGCTTACATTGACGACATCTTTCACCGAGCGCACGCCGCGCTTCAGGTCTTCGCCGATGTTCTGCACTTCGCGAATGACAATAGGCGAGCGCGAAAGCGCCTTGAAGACGCGGTTCTGGCCGCGCTCGATGCGCTTGGCAATTTCCACTTCGCCTTCGCGCGTCAGCAGCGGCACGGTTCCCATCTCGCGCAGGTACATGCGGACGGGGTCGTTGGTCTTCTCCAGGGCGCCGGGCGTGAGGTCGAGCTCGACTTCTTCGCCTTCGGGCTCGAGTTCACCGGAGCGGAATTTTTCGGAAGGCAGCTTGGCCGGGCCTTCCAGAATGTCAATGCCCTGGTGACTGATGGTAGTCACCAGGTCGTCAAGGTCATCGGGCGAGTGAACGTCGTGGGGAATGAGGTCGTTGACTTCGTCGTAGGTCAGGTAGCCCTTCTCCTTGCCTACGTCCACCAGCTTTTTAATATCGTCGAATTTATCGTCCAGAGCCAAAACAGCAATCTCCGCTATGCCTGCAGGGCCGCGCCGAACGAGCCGACAAGCATGGTTGTGCGCGGTTTACCCGGCGCACTCATCAGACTTCGGTTTGGGTGGGAAATTCGGCAACTCGCCAACGAACCCCAGCGCAGGCCCAGGCAGAAGCCGAAGTAACTCATGTTAGCACAAAGCTGGAGTTGCTCCCAAGCCTCGGCCGCCTGCTCCACCCCGCTGATTTGATGAGGACGCAGGGGTGTTGGTTTCAAAAACAGCAGCTCGGGAGTCAGTCGCAAGTCCCTGTTCTGGAATGACTTGGGATTGATGGTCGGCCGGCGGCCTCACGCCTCGTGACTGGCGGCAAGTTCGCGATCGACGCGCAGCTTTTCCTGCAGCAGCGCGGGAAGCGACCCCTGGTCCTGGCGACGCTCAGCTTCCACAATGCGCGTACGCAAATCGCGCTGCATTCGCTCCAGGCGACGCCGGCGAAGCGCGTTGACTGCGCCGCGAACCAGCTCAGCCGTCAGCGGCTCATCGTCGCGCATCAGGATCGCCGAGAGGAGTTGCTGGTCTCCGAGCGGGCGTGGTGGGCCATCCGCGCGGGCTTCGGTTGCGGAAGCTGACGCGCTGAAGCTGGCCGCGCCCACACATCGGGAAATTGCGTTTTCAATCAGGGCTTCGGTGGCGAGGCCAGTGTGCAGGTGTTCCGTGCGCAGCACTTCAACCAAATGCTGAGCGACCGCAAAGCCTGTTGCCTCGGTGGGGTGCAGGGCGCGCAGCAAAATGCGCTCCGCTTCCGTCATTGCGGCTTCGGCCGGGGTCTTGACGGCGCCGGAACGCGCCGCCACAGCGCGCCGCAATTCCTGGCGGAGCACGGCGGAATCAATGCCAAGTTTCTGCGCCATGTCGGCGGCCAGCTCATCGCGCACGATGCGATTGGGAACACGGTTCAGGTGCGGCAGCAGGTAATTAACGGCTTTGGCCTTGTTCTCCGCAGTCTGCGGCGGATGCAGCGCGCGTGCACGATCGAGCAGGTAGCTGAAATACGAGGGCGCACGGCCGAGCGCCGCGGCATACTGCGCCGGTCCGCGGCCGCGGATGAACAGGTCAGGGTCAAGGCCTTGCTCGAGCGTGAGCACCTTGATCTGGAAATCCTCTTCAAGCAGCAGCCCGAGTGAACGCTCGGCGGCGGCTGCGCCCGCGGTGTCGGGATCGAAGTTGACCACGACGTTATGAGTATGGCGCGAAAGCAGCCGGACCTGCGGTTCGGTGAAGGCTGTGCCTGAGCTGGCGATGACGTTCTTGAACCCCGCCGTGAAAACCGCGATGCAATCCATCTGGCCTTCAACCAGGATGGCGTAGCCGAGCGCGCGAATGTGCTCCCTGGCTTTTTCAAGGTTGAACAGCACGCGCGACTTGCTGTAGATCGCCGTCTCCGGCGAGTTCAGGTACTTCGGCCCGGCTTTGTCGTCGTTTGACAGCCGCCGCCCGGTAAAGGCGATCACCTTCCCCGATTCGTTGCAGATGGGGAAAATGATGCGATCGCGAAACTTCGAGTAGAGGCTTGCGGCCGGCCGACGCTCTGCGCTGCTCTGCGCCGGCGCAGTAACGCGAGCTGCGTCACCGCCGCCGGTCGGGCGCGGGGCGTGCTCGGTTTCTTTCCAGGAAAAAAGGCCGGAGTCGCGCAAGAGCTGATCGTCTGCCCCGCGAAAAAGATCGCGCAGCAGGAAGCCGGAATCGGGTGCGTAACCCAGGCGAAACGCTCGAATCGTCTCCTGATCCAGGCCGCGGCCGGCCAGGTATTCGCGGGCCTTGGCCGCTTCAGGCCGGCGGAGCTGCTCTTCAAAAAACGCGCAGGCACGCTCGTGCATATCGACCAGCGCCGTGCGAAGCTGCGCCTCGCGCGCTTCTTCAGGGCTGTAGTTTTGCTTCGGCGCTTGAATGCCGAGCTTTTGCGCGACCGCACGGACCGCTTCAGGAAACGTGATATTTTCGATCTTCTGGACGAAGCTGAACACGTCGCCGGAAACGCCGCAGCCGAAGCAGTGGTAGAACTGGCGCGTCGTATGCACGGAAAACGACGGCGTCTTCTCTTTGTGGAATGGGCAGAGGCCGCCGAAGTTCTGCGCGCCGGTTTTCTTCAGTCGCACGTAATCGCCGATAATGCGGACAATATCCGCCTGCTGCTTGACCGTATCGGCGAAAGAACCGGGATTCGACATCAGTTGCGATTCTATGGCCGAAGCGTAGCGCGCGCGGGCGTGTGAATCTTGTGAATAACCGCGAATGATGTGGAAGCCGGCGGCTAAACCGCAGCTAGCCAAATTCTGGCGCCGCGCTTGCGAAACGCGCACGTCATCGGCAGGAACCGCACACTTTCGCGCCGGTCGTACCCGCGGCTAGCCTCGTTCGAAGGCGTGCTTGGCCTCGAGCTCGCCCAGAGCGTGCTTAAGCGCGGCTTCCATGTCGTAGCTTTTTTCCAGCAAGGCCGCAAGCGACGTGGCATGCTCGCCCTCAAGCCACAGCAAGCCCTCGGCGGCGAGGGCTCGCGCGCTTTCGAGCAATCTCTCGGGAGCTGAGTTCACGTACAGCGCGTCGATGGGGTCAGCCATCCAGGCTTGCGCCGCTGCTCCACTGCGAATCGTTGTCCAGTAAGCCTTGCGCAGCAACAAGTCGCGAATCTGCTGATCGTCGGCACGCGCGAAGATAAGCCGGTTGCTCTTGAACTTGAAGTGGCGGCTTGAAACCGGCACGGGCTGCCGCTTTCCGCTCTTCAGCAGCTCAAGCTGCTTGTTGTCGAGGTCCTTGCGGATGGCGTTGATCACGACCGCTTCGGCGTGCTCGGGTTCGAGAGACGGTAACGCTTCCTTGATGGTTTGCGTCATGTTGACCGCGATATCGGCGTGCAACGGCCCGCCATCATCGAGCCACACGCGGCCGTGCAGGCTGTACCAATCAGCGCCCGACTGCGAAAGATGAAAGGGCCAGTGCAATTCAAAGCGGACCGGAAGGCCGGACAGCGTGGCGTAAGTTGTGTTGGGATCGCGCATGCCGGGATTGTTGGCAGCCCAATTCTAACAAGCAGAACACGGCATTGCAGCGCACAGAGCCGGACGTCGGAGTGAACGCGGGGTTTCGCGACAAGCAGTCCGGACGAACCCTGGTCAATTTCCACGGTTCTGCCGGCGTGCTCTAATGGCGGCGTGGAAGCACAGCGCATCGCCGCCCTGCTGCGGCCATTTGCGGCAGAGGCCCTGGCCGCCGAACAGCTTGCCGCAATTTCCACGCATCTTGACCTGCTGCTGCGCTGGAACCAGCGGATCAATTTGACCGCCGTTCGCTCGCCTGAGGAAGTGGTGACGCGCCATTTTGGCGAATCAATTTTCGCCGGCGAAGAATTGCTTGCGCCGCATGAGGCCGCCGACGTCTGCGATCTCGGCTCGGGCGCCGGCTTTCCTGGGCTGCCGCTAAAGATGGTGCGCACCGAGGCGCATGTGTTGCTGGTAGAGGCGCACGGCAAAAAAGCCGTATTCCTTAAAGAAGTTGTGCGCGCCACAAAGCTCCAGGGCATTGAAGTTGCCGCAGTTCGTGCCGAGCGGCTCGACCTGGAATTTGACCTGGTAACATTGCGCGCGGTAGAGCGCTTTGCCGACGTGTTGCCCATCGCGGCGAAGCTGGTGCGCACCGGCGGCCGGCTGGGTTTGCTGATTGGCGCCGCGCAAGTCGAAGAAGCTGCCCGCGCGCTGCCGAGCTTCAAATGGCAGACGCCTGCGGCCATTCCGCAATCGAATGCGCGAGTGCTTCTGCAGGGTAAAAAGCTTCAGCTACACTTAAGTTGACGTGGTCTTCGTTCTCGATAATTACGATTCGTTCACCTACAACCTCGTTCAATACCTGGGCGAGCTGGGTGCAGAGGTCGAGGTGAGCCGCAATGACCAACTGGCGCCCGCCGACATTGAACGCATGCGGCCTGAGCGGATCGTGATCTCGCCCGGGCCGTGCACTCCGCACGATGCCGGCATCAGCATCGAGCTCATTCGGCACATGGCGGGCAAGGCGCCGATTCTGGGCGTTTGCCTCGGGCACCAGGCCATTGGCGCCGCCTTTGGCGGGGAAGTCGTGCGCGCGCGCCACGTCATGCACGGCAAGACCAGCGAGGTTGAGCATGATGATCGCACCGTCTTTCGCGGGTTGCCGTCACCGCTCACCGCAACCCGCTACCACTCGCTGGTGGTGTCAGAAAAAAAGCTGCCGCCGGAGCTTGAAGTCACGGCCTGGACGCGCGAGCCCGACGGTTCGCGTACCATCATGGGGCTGCGCCATCGCAAGCTACCGATCGAGGGCGTTCAGTTTCATCCCGAAAGCGTGCTAACGCAAGAAGGCAAAAAGCTGCTGAAGAATTTTTTGGAGATGTAGGTCGAAGGGCAGCGCCAACCCTGCCGTGCCATTCCTCGGACTGCGCTCTATCCCTCTGCCGGCGCTTCACCTCGCAGCATGTCAGCCTGCAGCTCCGGCGTTGGCTGAGCGTTTGACGGCTGTGGCGCGCAGCTTGCGGTTCATCGGTTCAGAAAAATACTTTGCCAGCAGTGCGCCTAACCAGCCGGAAAGCGCAATCATGAGCGCATACCACAGCGGCGCGAGACCACCGGCGCTGTCAAACCGAATGACGAACGGCAGCAATGCGAAAATTGCCATCATGTGCGTCAAATAAATTTCATAGCTGTTTCGGCCGAACCAGCGTAGCGGCGCGGTCATTCGGCTGCCACGCTCGGCACTTTGCGCGAAGCTGATGAGCATCAGAACGGTGCCGAGCGCGAGCAGCGTGGCATCAATGCCGGTCTTGTAGATCCCAAGCTGCTCTACCTGGCCGCGGAAAAGCATTAAGCACGCCACCAGGGCGCCTCCGCTTATGCGCATCGCGCGCCGCTCGCCTGCGGAGAACGGCAACGCCCGGCACATCATTGCTCCCAGGCAGCCAATCGCAATGATGTCCATGGCGGAAAGGTAGCCGTAATCGGCCCACAGCCGGTTGTGCGTCATTACGGTGCGCGCCGACGGGCCAATCATCACGAAGCCAAGCAGCACGCCGATCAGCATCAGGCGGCTGCGTGTCACCACGCAGAGAAATGGAAACAGAAAATAGAAAACTTCTTCGTTCGAGAGCGACCACAGCACGTCCCAGCCGGCAGGCAGGTATCCGCGATGCGCTTCCAGCCAATTCACGTGAAACGTTAGCGCGGCCAGGAGCGCGCGGGGCAACGACGCACGCTGCGGATTGATGGTGAACATCGGCACGTGCAGCAGGTGGAGAATGCTGAGCACGGCCAGCAATCCGACCAGCATGGGCGCGATGCGCGCGAAGCGCATGCGATAGAAGCGCCGTGGCTCAATCCGGCTAAGGCTTCCCCAACGGCGCAAACAGTTGGTGGTGATCAGGAAGCCGGAGATCGCGAAAAAAATAATGACGCCGTTGTACCCGTTCCAGCTCAGGTCATTCACGATAGCGCCGGGCAGCAGTTTGCCGATCACGGTGCGCCGCAGCGGTAAGCGGAGCGTGATGTGATGTATGACGACGGCCAGAATCGAAAGCCCGCGCAGCACGTCGATGCCATCGACGCGGCGAACCGCGGAAATCTCGAGACCGGATGGCGGTGCCGCTACCACGTCAGCCGCTGCTGCTGAGCTCATTCAGGCAGCGTAGCGGCACGGGCGCGCCCAGGCAATCAGGCGTTTGACGCAGTTACTCGCCGCCGCGGGCCATTTCAACCGCGCGGAGCACCGCGCCGGCCTTGTTCATGCACTCCTGGTGCTCTGATTCGGGGTCTGAATCGGCCACAATCCCCGCTCCCACTTGCAGATAAGCGCGCAGTTCGCCCTTGCTCTTGCGCATGGCCAGCGCATCTGCGCCCGATTTGGCCGCGTCGGGGATCGCCACCATGGTGCGGATGGCGATGCAGGAATCGAGATTGCCCGCCAGGTCGGCATACATCACCGACCCGCCATAAATGCCGCGGCGGACCGGTTCGAGCTCCTCGATGATCTGCATGGCCCGCACCTTGGGCGCGCCGCTCAGCGTGCCGGCAGGGAAGCACGCTTCCAGCGCATCGAAGGCGTCAAGGCCCTCGCGCAGCTTGCCTTCAACAGCCGAAACCAGGTGCATCACGTGCGAGTAACGCTCCACATACATGAGCCTGGGCACCTGCACGGAGCCGTATTCGCTCACCCGGCCGACGTCGTTGCGGCCCAGGTCAACGAGCATGACGTGCTCGGCGCGTTCTTTCACGTCATTGCGCAGGCGCTGCTGGAATTCGTTGTCTTCATTTTCGTCGCGGCCGCGCGGCAGCGTCCCGGCAATGGGCCGGTACTCGATATTTCGCCCGGTCACCCGCACCAGCATTTCAGGCGAGGAGCCGAGCACGTGCAACTGCCCCGCTTTCAGAAAATACATATACGGGGAGGGGTTCACGCGGCGCAGCGCGCGGTAAATTTCAAACGGCGGCACGCCCGGCTTGAAGTCGAGCCGGCGCGACAGGACAACCTGGAAAATATCGCCCGCGGCAATGTATTCCTTGGCGCGCTTGACGGCGCGAATGTAGTCGCGCGGAGTAGAGGATGAATTGATCTTCAGCTTTGACCGACTGCGGCCCGAAGGCTTTCGCACCGCCGGAACGCCACGCTCCAGCTTGCCTGCGATCTCGTCAATGGCGCGTACTGCGCCGTAATAAGCCTTCGCCGCGTTCTTGCCGGTAACGTGGGCGGCAGCCATGATGTGAATTTCATGCCGCAGATGATCGAACGCGAGCAGGCGGTCGAAGAACATGAACAGCGCGTCCGGCACCTGAAGGTCATCTTTCGCGGTCGCCGGCAGGCGCTCGAACTGGCGAACCATGTCGTACGAAACAAAACCCACCGCGCCGGCGGTGAATGGCGGCAGGCCTTCAACGCGGACCGGCGCGTACTCGGCAAGAATTTGGCGCACTACGCGCAGCACCGGCTGGTTCGACAGTTCACGCCGAGAGCGGCCGTTCGCAAAACGCTCAACGGAAACCTGGCTGCCTTGCCGCACCACGATGCAGTAAGGCTGCGCGCCCAAAAAAGTGTAGCGGCCGATTTTTTCTCCGCCTTCGACGGATTCCAGCAGGAAGGCGTGCGGCTCCTGGGCGGCGATATTCAGGAACGCTGAAACCGGCGTTTGCAAGTCGGCGCTGAGCGAGCGGCTCACCGGGATGAGCACGGGCTTTTCGCCGGCGGCGTGCTCGGCAGCCATGCGCAGGAACTGTTGGCGATCGGGGCGAATCATTGAATTTCAGGGGTCCCGGATTATCGTGCCTCAAGCAGCCGTTGCTGCAGTTGGCCCAGGTTCTGCTCGTCGGTCAAATAGCTGATGATCATGACGCGAATGACGCTGCGGGTCTTGTTTAACTCCCCGGGCGCGGCCGTGGTCGAGATCCACTGCTGCCCATCAGCAGTTACGCGGGCGACGATGCCTTCGTGGGCCCGGCGCACGTCATCCTCGGCAGCGCCAGGCATGCGCGCGCGCAAGTTCAGGATCGGTACGTACATGGGCGAAGCCATCTCGAACTTGCCGCTCTCGCGTATCCACTTGGCAAAGCCCGCAGCCAGCTCCATCTGCCGGTTGATGTGCTGTTCATAAGCCTGGCGGCCGTGGATGCGCAGCGTCAACCACAGCTTCAGCGAATTCATTCGTCGCGACCACTGCGTGCTGATCTTGAAATTATCAATTGCCGGCGCGGGCTGCTGCTGCATCGCGTCCCCCGCAACCGTAACGCGCGGCATGTAAGGCGTCGTGACTTCAAACGCCGCGCGCAGCGCCTCCGGGCGGGGCGTCAGCACCACGCCTGCGGAAAACGGCATGGCCAGCCACTTGTGCGGATCGACCGTCACTGAATCGGCCAGCTCAATACCGCGCACGAGCTGCCTGTGCCGCTCGCTGAACACTGCCGAAGCGCCGTAAGCGCCATCGACGTGCAGCCAGAGCTCGTGCCGGCGGCAAAGCTCAGCCGCGCCCGCGAGATCATCAATCGCGCCCGAGTTCGTTGTGCCGGCGGTCGCGACCACGCAAAACGCTTTCCGGCCCGCCTTGCGGTCTTCAGTAATCGCACTCTCCAGTCGTTGCAAATCAAGCTGTACGCGGTCCGTGACTGGAATTCGCCGCAAGGCGCGGCGACCGATTCCCAGCAGGCCGCACGACTTATCGAGCGAGTGGTGCGCCTCGGCCGAGCAGTAAGCGACAGGCTGCGCGCCCACGCCGGCGATGCCCTCTTCAACGCTCTTAGGGAACTTCCATGCCAGCGCCGCGGCCAGCGCGCTGAAGTTCGCTTCATTGCCGCCGGAAGTGAACGTGCCGGCGAACTGCTCGCCACCTGCCCAAATGCGCTCGCCGATCCAGCGCAGCGTTTCCTGCTCGATTCGCGCCGCAAGCTGCGAGCGCGCCATGGTGGCCAGTTGCGGATTGAGCGCGGCGACCAGCAGTTCACCCATCACTCCGACGTATGTCGGCGTGGGATTCATCAGCCCAAAGTAGTTGGCGCTGGGAACGTGAAATCCCTGGTCAATCAGTTGTGCGCACATTTCGTCGAGCGCTTGCGCCGCCGCTTCAGCCGACTCGACGCCGGTCTCCGGCAGCGCGTTGGCGAGCGGCGCAAAGGTGCGCTGCGCGAGCGGCAACTGCACAGGCCGGTCATGCAGCGAGGCGAAGTACTCGTCGATGCGGTCAATCAGCTTGTACCCGAGCGCGCGGCGCGCAGCGGAATCGAGCGCGAAGTTCACTGAATGAGTTTACGTTATGCCTTCCCGACGGCCGCAGGGTTTGCCCGGCTCAGAACGTAAGCGCCACCTCAGCCTGCACCGAACGCGGCGTCACAAAATGCGTTCCGCTGAACGTCGATTCAAAGTTGTAGAGCGCGGCCGTGTTCGCCAGGTTCGTGACCGTCACGCGGACCGCGGTCTTGTATCGGTCCGTGCCAAAGACGTTATTGAACCCAAGCCCGGCATTGAACAAATGCCGCGGCGCAATGCGCGGCGGGTTCTTGTCGTCATTTTCCGTGCCGTGCGCCGGAATATTCACCCGTGTGGCGCCGAATGCAGGCGAGTTGCAGCTTGTGATCGGGCTGGTGAGCGTGGCGAACACGTTGCCGCAGAATGCCCCGATCTGCTGTTGCTGGTCGGCGTCCATGGTCAGCACAGTTGCGAAATCAGGCACGGCGCTGGCGACCAGGCCTGATTCATAATCCCACGTGAACGAAGTGAAGCCCCCGAACTTCTTCAGGAAGTTGTAGAACACGGTTGTGTTCTGCTGGAACGCCTGGTCGTGATCGATGCGAAATGCGCCCGTGGGCAGCGCAGCATTAAAGATGATGCCGCCGACCTCAGGGTTAAAGTACCGCGCGCGCGTGTGCCCCATGACCGTGTTGAGGCTGAAGCCGTGATGATCCGGAATGCTGACGCGAACGGCCAGTCCATCGAGCTTTGACTTTGCCCAGGAGATGGGGAAGGCAATCGGGGTGTTGAACAGCGTGTCGAAGTCGTAGGCGTTTCGCGTGAACTTCCACCAGTATTCCGCATCCACCGCCACCCACTTGCCGAACGCCTGCTCAATTCCGGTGCTGAAGTGGTTGCGGCGCCCGGGCTCGAGCGGCGCAGCGGCGGCCGCGCCGAAGACGTTTGTTGCCAGGCCGCCCGCGCCGGTGGCGCTTGAGAGCAGCAGGTTTTCGTTATATGGCGTCTCAAATTCGCGGCCATACGAAGCTTTCAGCACGGTTGCGGTGCGCTTCACTTCGTAAGACGCGCCCACGCGGGGCTCAAGCGCCGAAGCCTGCACCAGCCCGTCGTAGTGGTCAAAGCGCGTGCCGAACAGCAGCGTGGCATTGCCCAGCGTCAGCGAATCCTGGGCGTAAGCCGCTTCCTGCTTGATCTCGCCGGTGTCGTGGAAGTGGAAAAGCGATCCCCCGCGTGAAAGATCGAATGGCGCAAGCCCGGGCTGAAATGCGCTGTTCGCGCTCAACGCACCCGCGCATTGCGCCGGGCTGGTGAGGGAAGTGTCGCTCACCGGATTTCCGTTTGCGTCAACGCACGGGGCATTGAACACCGGGTCCGTAATGCCAAGCGCAAAGGTTTCGCTCAGCGGCGTGAACTTTAGGTCAACGCCAAACTTCGCATTGTTGCGCCCCTTGCTGTACGACAAGTCAGAGCGCACGCCCCAGTTCGTCAACTGGCGCGACTGGCTCATGGTTGCAGGCAAGTCTGAAAATGGATTGCCGCTCGGGTAGTAATTCACGTGGTCACGCCGCATGTACGCGTTCACGGTCAGCAACGTGGTTGCGCTGAACAGGTGGGTCAAACCCGGCGCGATGTTGAATGAGACGACCTTCTGCCGCTGGTCCTGACCGACGGCGGCCTGATCGTAGGTGTTCGGAATCTGGAACCATGACCGGGCCACGAACAAATCAAGGTGCAGCGTATCGTTCTGCGTAGGTTGGAAATCCAGCCGATTAAAAAACGTTCCATTGTTGCCGATGTCATGCAGTGTCGCGAACTCAGGCGAATCAAGATAACGGCCGGTGCGCAGTCCCGTGGCCGACACGAATTCTCCCCAGCGCTGGCCGCCGGCGCCGAAATTGAACTCGGCCGTGCCTGTGCCAAACGATCCATACGAAGTGCCGATGCTGCCGTTCGGCCGCTGCCCCAGCCCTGATTTCGTGGTCATGCGCACCACCATGCTGTCCTTATCGCCGAACTCGGCGGGCGGAACGCCGGTGATCACTTCCATCGATTGAACTGCCTGCGGCGACACCTGGTTGGAATAAGCGCGGCTCTGCTGGTCTGTGATGGGCTCACCATCAATCGCAAGCTGCGCCTGCGCGTGGTCGCCTTGCGGATGAAAAAAGCCGTTCGAATCCGCCGCCACACCCGGCGCCGCGTGCATAATCAGGTCACTCAAACCCGATGCCGTGGTTTGCAGCGGCATCTGCTGCAGCGTGCGATCGCCGATGTCGGTGTGCGCCGTCGGCTGGTTCTCGATCAGGTCAGCCGTGTCGGTTACATTCACCGTGGTGCTGGCTTCGCCAATCTGCAGCGTCAGCCTCAGCGTGATTGGCACCGATGAGCGCACGTCCACATCTTGCGACAGGCCCTGGAAGCCGTTCTGGGTCACGCTCAGGTGGTATCCGTTCGGCGGCAGGTTCTGCAGGGTGAAATTGCCTGACGCATCGGTTTGCGCGCTGCGCGTGAACCCGGTAATTGGGTTATGGACAACCACCGTCGCGCCCGCGATCACTGCGCCGCTCGGGTCTGTTACGGTTCCCTCGATGGTTCCGGCTCCGCCTACCTGCTGCGCGTGCGCCGCCGCCGCAAAGCCGAGCACCATTGCAAACAATAACTGAAAAATCTGGATATGCCGCCTCATGCAAGCTCCTTCTCGCTTCTGATGGGTCAACGCATCTGCGGCTGCCGCCACTCACCTTGAGGTGAGTGGCGATGCGCGGCGCGCAAACAGCAAGAGCGCAGGCGCGAAGCAGCCGGAATATGTAACAGCGAGAGCGCTAAATGAAGGGTGGAGGACGGATAAAGAGGTCTGAAACCAGCAACTGCGAGCTTGGTTCGAAATCTTCGAACGCGAACGGCCCTGGTTTGGTCGCCGCTGAAGCCGTCGCGACCAGAATCGCAGCCACAATCGCGCAATGAATCGCGACGCACACCGGGCACGGCCGGGAAAGATCGATTCCGTCGTTGCTGTGAACGTGAAGAACAGCGAGTAGCGTGAACAGGATCAGCAGCACGCACGCGAACTTCATCGTTCGCGTGGGCTCTGCCTCACGGCCAGCCAGGCTCCGCAACGATCTTAAGCTGCGGTACATCGATTAGATTGTGACACGAACCAGTCACACTCGCAAACCAGCTCAGGAAGCCGTAAACCCTCGCTTCGCCAGCCTGAGCGGCCGGCGGAGCCATCGTTGGCCATCGCAGTTTAGGTGCCGGCGACGCGCTCCGCGCAATCCGCGCAACAAGCGCGCGCTCTACTGCCCCTGGCTTTTCTGCGGGCGCATTTGCGGAAACAGGATTACATCGCGAATGGAGCGCGAATCGGTCAGCAGCATGGTGGTGCGGTCGATGCCCACGCCCATGCCGCCGGCCGGAGGCATGCCGTAGCTCAGCGCCCGGATGTAGTCTTCATCCATCTGGTGGGCTTCGGCGTCGCCGCGCTCGCGCTCTGAAAGTTGCTGCTCAAATCGCCGGCGCTGCTCTTCAGGATCGTTCAACTCGCTGAACGCGTTCCCCACTTCCAGCCCACCGATGAACACTTCGAAGCGCTCCGTCCACTCCGCTTCCTCGCCGCGCTTGTTTTTGGAAAGCGGCGAGATGGCGAGCGGAAAGTCGTACAGGATCGTCGGCTGGATCAAGTGCTCTTCCGCAACGTGCTCGAACATGTCGCTGATGGTCTTGCCCGCCGGCGCCTTCGGGTCAAACGCCATGTGCGGCGTGTGCGCGGCGTTCAGGCGCTTCACCAGCGCGCCAACACTCTGCGCATCGGCAAAGTCTTGCATCTCAGGCCTCGGGCCTGCCGCCTCAGGCCAGTACTTGATGATGGCCTCGCGCATCGAGAGCCGCTGCCAGTCGGCAAAATCGAATTCCTTTCCGTCGAATGATGCGCGCGTCGTGCCGTTTACCTCCCCGGCCACGAACGCAAACATCTGCTCGGTCAAGTCCATCAGGTCGTGGTAGTCGGCATATGCCTGGTAGAACTCGAGCATGGTGAACTCGGGGTTGTGTTGCGTCGAAATGCCTTCATTGCGGAAGTTGCGGTTGATTTCATAAACGCGCTCCAGCCCGCCCACCACCAGCCGCTTCAGGTAAAGCTCAGGCGCAATGCGCAGGTAAAGGTCGAGATCGAGCGTGTTGTGGTGGGTGACGAACGGCC
>JAJPJZ010000388.1 GCA_021323935.1 Terriglobia bacterium
GTTTCGCCTGAAGAGGCGCGCCGTCGCGCCGCGGCCATGTTTGGCGGCAACAAATGATCTGCCTGCGCGTCACTTTCACGGTCCGTGGCGGCTCAGAAGACGAATGCCGCCTCCTGATGCGCACCATGATGGAGCACACCGCGCGCGAGCCCGGCTGCCGCGCTTACGTCGGCTGGCAATCCACTGAGAACTCGCGCAAATTTTTCTTCTATGAGGTTTATGACGATGAGGCAGCGCTCCGCGCGCACCGCAGCGCGCCTTATTTCGAGCAGTACGTCACCAACGGCCTGGGTACGCTGATGGAAAGCTCAGAGCGCGAGATCTACGACCCTGTCTAGAGCGTAATGGCAGCACGCGCCGCATTCACCGCTGCTGATCGATCACCAGCGCGCCGCCTTCGGCGAAGTCTTCCTTCTTTACGTCCACGAATGCCACCGAGCAGTTCTCGCGTCGCGCGCCGGCTTCTTCTACCAGCACGTCGGTCATGCGCTGCGCAATCTTGCGCTTCTGCTCTACCGTGCGGCCCGCCACCAACGTGATTTGGATGTGAGGCATATCAGGCTTCCGTTCTCGCCCCGCGCCGTTCGGCGCTCGCTACTTCGCCAGCTCGTAGCCCGCAAAGAAATAGCTCAGCTCCCAGCGCGCCGTATCTTCGGCATCCGAGCCGTGCACCGCGTTGCGCTCAATGCTCTCCGCAAAACGCTTGCGCACCGTGCCTTCTTCCGCGTTGGCCGGATTGGTGGCTCCCATTAGCTTGCGCCATGCGGGAATGGCGTCGCCTTCCTTCTCCAGCGCCAGCACCACGCATGGCCCGCTCGACATAAAGTTCGCCAGCGAATGGAAAAACGGCTTGCCCGCGTGCACCGCATAAAATCCTTCCGCCTGCTCTTTGGTCAGGTGCAGCATCTTCACGCCAATGATGTTGAAGCCGTTTTCCAGGATCATGCTGACGATATGCCCGGCCGCGCGCTTGCTCACCGCGTCAGGCTTGATGATGGCGAGGGTCCTTTGAAGCGTTCTCATGAAATCGTTCCTGCAGTAAAAAATTTGGCCGCGGATGAGCCAATCACAAAATCAACAATTCGTCTTACGCCGGCTGCAGTTTCGCCCCGCCGCCTGCCTTACTCTGCGCTAACGCCGCGCGCCGGTCGTGGCTCCCATCGCGGCAATCACGGTTTCGCCGATTTCCGCCGGCGTTTTCACCACGCGAATGCCTGCAGCCGCGAGCGCTTTCATCTTCTCGGCGGCGGTGCCGTGGCCGCCTGAAATAATGGCCCCGGCATGTCCCATGCGCCGCCCGGGAGGCGCGGTCTGCCCGGCGATAAACGACACCACCGGCTTGCGCATGTTGCCGCGAATCCACTCCGCCGCGGTCTCTTCCGCGTTGCCGCCAATTTCGCCGATCATCACCACGGCTTCCGTCTGCGCGTCCTCATTAAACAGCTTCAGCGCATCCACAAAATTTGTTCCGATAATCGGATCGCCGCCGATGCCGATTGCCGTGCTCTGCCCCACGCCGCGCAGCGAAAGCTGGTGCACCGCCTCATACGTCAGCGTGCCTGAGCGCGACACAATGCCCACGTTGCCTTCGCGATGAATGCGTGCCGGCATGATCCCAATCTTGCACTTGCCTGGCGAAATAATGCCCGGGCAGTTCGGCCCGATCAGCCGCGACTTGCCGCGCTCGCGCAGGAACGCCGCCGCCTTCACCATGTCGAGCGCCGGAATTCCCTCCGTGATGCATACAATCAGCGGCACCTCGGCCGCCGTCGCTTCCATGATGGCGTCAGCGGCAAACGGCGGAGGCACGAAGATCAGCGCGCAGTTCGCGCCGGTCTTGCTCACCGCCTCTTCCACCGTGTTGAAAATCGGCCAGCCTTCGTGCGTGCTGCCGCCTTTGCCGGGAGTCACGCCGCCCACGATTTGCGTGCCGTATTCGGCGCACGCCTTGGCGTGGAATGTGCCTTCGCGCCCGGTCAGGCCCTGCACCATCACACGCGTCGATCGATCGACAAGAATGCTCATTTTTTCTTTTCGCTGTAAACCCCGATCACGTTACCTTCCGGGTCGGCAAACCAGCCGAATTCGCTGTTGCCGACGCCAATCGCAACCGGCCCCACAAGCTTCTTTCCGCCCGCGGCCTGCGCCTTGCCCAGCGCCTCCGCCACATCGCTGACCGTCACGTAAAACGTTACGTAGTGATGCGGCTCGTGCCCCAGCGAGTTGAAGTGCCCGCCAATATCGCCTCCGGTGCGGATCATGCGCTGGTTCGGCGGCCTGGTTTCATACCGCCAATCGAATACCTGGCTGTAAAACGCCTCAGCCTTGGCCACGTCGCGGCAGCCGATTTCAAAATGGCAGACTTGGTTAGCCATCCGTCTTCTCCACTTCCAGTACGCCGACGACGGCGCAATCAAAATCCATGATCATCGCAAACCGGGTGCCGCGCGCATTGGTTTCCGGCTGCGTAATGACTCGCCCGCCCAGCTCGATTGCGCGCTTCAACGTCGCATCCAGGTCATCCACCCGCACAAAAAACGCCGTGAAGCTGTGCTCATCAACCGGGATCAGGTGGCCGTTCACCTTGCCGCCGGTTTCAATGCGCAGGTTGCCGTTGTCTGCTTCCGGCGTCATGTTCCAGCCAAACAACTTGCCGTAGAACTCCGCCGATTTGCTCACATCGTGGCTGCCGATCACAAAGTGGCTGACGTTGTTCGCCACTTACCTGCCTCCCGCCGCGGCAACCACCTTCTGCGCGGCATCGCGCATGTCTTCGCCCACAATGAAATTCAGCCCTGAGTGTTTCAGGATCTCGCGCCCTTTCTCCACATTCGTTCCCTCCAGGCGCAACACGATGGGCAACTGGATGTTGGTCTTGCGCGCCGCCTCCACTACGCCGGTGGCCAGGGTATCGACGCGCAAAATCCCGCCAAAAATATTGATGAAGATTGCGCGCACGCTCTTGTCGCTCAGCAGGATCTCAAACGCGTGCGCCACTTGCTCAGCGTTGGCACCGCCGCCCACATCCAGGAAGTTCGCAGGCTTGCCGCCGGCATACTGAATGATGTCCATGGTCGCCATCGCCAACCCGGCGCCATTCACCATGCAGCCGATGTTGCCGTCGAGCCGGATGTAATTCAGCCCGTACTTTGAGGCTTCCACCTCCAGCGGATCTTCTTCGCTGATGTCGCGCAGGTCGCGCAGGTCCTTGTGCCGGAACAGCGCGTTATCGTCAAAATTGATCTTGGCGTCGAGCGCGAACAGCCGCCCATCGGTCGTGGTAATCAGCGGATTAATCTCGGCCAGCGACGCGTCCGTCTCCTCGCACGCGCGATACAGTGCGGTCATGAACTTCACCGCGCCGCTGATTTCTTCCGGCTTCAGCCCAAGGCCAAACGCCAGCCTGCGCGCCTGGTAGGGCTGCAGCCCAATTCCGGGCTCAACGTGCTGCTTCAAAATTGCGTCGGGGTCGCGTGCCGCCACTTCTTCAATTTCCATGCCGCCGGCCTGCGACGCCATGAACACCGGCTTCTCGGCCGCGCGGTCGAGCACAATGCCCAGGTAAAGCTCGCGCGCAATCGGCAGCGTCTCTTCAATCAGCACGCGATGCACGATCTTGCCTTCCGGTCCGGTCTGGTGCGTGACCAGCTTCATCCCCAGCATGCGTTCGGTGATCTGGCCGGCTTCTTCCACCGATTTTGCAATCTTCACTCCGCCGCCCTTGCCGCGGCCGCCGGCGTGGATCTGCGCCTTGACCACCACGCCCTTCGCGCCCGAATCAAGCAGTTGCTTGGCGATGCGCTCGGCTTCATCGCGCGTCGTGACCATCTCGCCGCGCGGTACCGCTACCCCGTACTTGGCGAGGATGTCCTTGGCCTGGTATTCGTGGATTTTCATGGGTGAGGAGTTTGCGACCGGCTACCGAATCACCTGCTCACAACCAGAAGCGGCAAGCAAACTTGCGATTGTATAAGACGCTCACCAACCGCGGCAAACCGCCGGCGGGCGCAATTTGCTCGCGAGCCGCGGAGCGGCGACCGTTCGTAGCCCGGCACGCAGCGCAGCGGAGTGCCGGGTGGGGCGCAAAACACCAACCAGTCCCGCAGGGACGATTGACCTCACTCTCGAACCCGATTACGACGTGTGGTCGTGCACAATCTTCCAGCCCTCAGGCAGCTTGCGGAAAACCAACGTGAACAATCCGCCCGGCGTTTTTCCATCGCTCATCTGCAACTGCCATCGTCCGCCGACCCAGGCAGCATCGGGCGCGAGCACGTGGACCTCGAGCTCTGAAAACGTCAGCTTGCCCATCTCGTGCCCCGAGCTCTGGTAGCGATCGCGATAGCGCTGCAGCGTCTGCTCCCAGCCTGACGTGACATTCGCGCCCGAATAAAACGTCAGCTCCGGCCGGCGCGCGTAGCCGCGCATAAACGCCTCCAGGTCGCCTTTGTTCCAGGCCTGCTGCTGCCCGGCGAGCACCGCACGAATCGCCGCATCTTCTTCTTTGGCGCCCGTTGCCGGGCTGCCGCCGCTCTTTGCCGCCTGGCCCGCCATCGCGAGCGCAAGCAGCACCAGCGCCGCGCCCGCAACTCGGCGCGCAATGATGAAATCAGCTCTGCGTTTCACAATTTCACCTTCGCACTCCGCATTTAAACCTCAGCCCATCAGCATGCCGCCATTCACGTTCAGCACGTGCCCGGTGATGTAGGCGGCATCGTCGCTGGCTAAAAAGCGCACTGCTCGCGCCACCTCGGCATCGGTGCCGGCGCGGCCCAGCGGAACCATCTTCAACATGGCCTCTTTCAGCTCTGCGCCCAGCTCGGCGGTCATGGCCGTTTCAATGTAGCCGGGCGCCACCGCGTTCACCGTGATGTTGCGCGAGCCCACCTCGCGCGCCACCGCCATGGTCAGTCCGATCAGGCCGGCCTTTGACGCTGAATAGTTCGCCTGGCCTGCCTGTCCCATCTGCCCATTGATGCTGGCAATGTTGATGATCCGGCCCCAGCGCTGCCGCATCATGCCGCCGATGACTGCCTGGATGCAGTGATACGCGCCGGTCAGGTTGGTGTTGAGCACGTCGTCCCAGTCGGCTCGCTTCATGCGCATCA
>JAJPJZ010000406.1 GCA_021323935.1 Terriglobia bacterium
ACTTACGCTCTCCGCTCAAGGGCGTGGAAAACCTCCCTTGGGAACTTCCATTCTCAAGTTGGGTAGTATCGGGACCGTAAATGCGAACTCGTATGCTCTACAGTAGTTTTCTCCGGAATGGCCGAAGTGTAAACTTGGCGGTCGCGTTTGACCGCCATGAAAAAAGCCATTCTGTTCTTACCCGTTCTTTGCGCGTGCGGTGCAATTGCGCTTTCGCCTGCTCTCACGACCCAGGGAACACAAGCTGGGCAGGAGAAGCCGGGCGTCAACAATCCCGTGCTCGCGGTGGACGAGAAGCCGCTGGCGCAGCTTCCCTACACGCCGTCGCTCGATGTGACGGCGATGGATAAGTCGGTCGATCCGTGCACCGATTTTTACAGCTATTCCTGCGGAGGCTGGCAGAAGCACAATCCCATTCCGCCTGACCAGGCGCGCTGGAGCGTCTATGGCAAATTGGAGAACGACAATCGGCGCTTCCTGTGGGGCATTCTGGATGCGCTCGGCAAGGAAACTTCGGGCCGCACCGCCGATCAGCAAAAAATCGGCGACTATTTCGCCGCCTGCATGGATGAGAACCGCATCGAGCAGCTCGGCGCCGCGCCGATAAAGCCGGCGCTCGACGCGATCGCGGCGCTCACCGATAAGCGGGGCCTTGCGCGCGTGCTGGCCGGCGAACACATGCAGGGTTCCGGCGGCCAGTTGATGTTCGGCATGGGCGCAGACCAGGACTTTGGCGACGCCACCCAGGTCATTGCCTTCACCTCGGCCGGCGGCCTAGGGCTGCCCGATCGCGATTACTACACCAAGACCGACGCCAAGTCCGAAGACCTGCGCACCAAATACGTGGCTCATGTGGCCCGCATGCTTGAGCTGGCAGGCGATTCGTCCGACGCTGCCCAGCGCGAAGCGCAGGCGGTGATGCGCATCGAAACGGCGCTGGCGCAGGCTTCGCTGACGCGAGTGGAGCAGCGCGATCCTTACAAGCTCTACCACAAGATGTCGCGCGCCGAAGTGCAGCGCCTGACGCCATCGTTTGATTGGGACACCTACCTGCAGGCGACCGGCGCCGGAAATGTTCAAACCATCAACGTCACGCAGCCCGCATTTTTCCAGGCGCTCGAAAAGCAAATTCAATCCAGCAGCCTCGATGACTGGAAAGCCTATTTGCGCTGGCACGTGGTGCATGCCAAGGCGCCGTACCTGTCGTCGAAATTCGTCAACCAGAACTTCGATTTCTACAGCCGCACGCTGCGCGGGGTGCAGCAGGTTCCGGCACGCTGGAAGCGTTGCGTCGGCTACGTCGATCGCCAGCTCGGCGAAGCCCTGGGGCAGGAATTTGTGCGCCGCACCTTCACCCCGCAGATGAAAAGCGCCACCAACCGCATGACCCGCCAGATTGAAGACGCCATGGAGCAGGACATCCGGCAGCTCACCTGGATGAGTGAGCCCACCCGGCAGCAGGCGCTGCTCAAGCTGCACGCCATGGTGAACAAGGTCGGCTATCCGGAGAAGTGGCGCGACTACAGCTCGGTTGTCATCAGGCGCGACGATTTCCTGGGCAACGTGCAGCGCGCCGCCGAGTTTGAGCGGCGCCGGCAGCTCAACAAGATCGGCAAGCCGCTTGACCGCACCGAGTGGGGCATGACCCCGCCGACCGTCAATGCCTACTACAACCCGCAGATGAACGACATTAATTTTCCTGCCGGCGTGCTGCAGCCGCCGCTCTACGATCCCAAGCTCGATGACGCTCCCAACTACGGCAATACCGGCTCAACCATCGGCCACGAACTGACTCACGGCTTCGACGATGAAGGCCGCCAGTTTGACGCCAAGGGCAACTTGCGCGACTGGTGGACGAAGCAGGATGCCGACGAGTTCACCAAGCGCGCCGCCTGCGTTGTGAATCAGTACGCGCAGTACGTGGTGGTTGACGATATCCACATCAACAGCAAGCTGACTGAAGGCGAAGACGTGGCTGACCTGGGCGGCACCATTCTGGCATTCATCGCCTGGCGTGCCGAAACCGCCAACAAGAAGCTGCAGAACATCCAGGGCTTCACCCCTGAGCAGCGCTTTTTTATCGGCCTGGCGCAATGGGCGTGCGAAAACACCCGCCCCGAAGACGAGCGCGCCAATGCCATGACCGATCCGCACTCGCCCGGCAAGTACCGGATCAACGGAGTTGTGGTGAACATGCCTGAATTTCAGCAGGCCTTCAGTTGCAAGGCAGGCTCGCCCATGACCAGGCAGGACCGCTGCAGGGTCTGGTAAGGCTGGGAGGGCTAACGCGTGGCGGCTTCGATCATTTCGCCGTAATAGCTTTCATATTGCGGAATGATCTTTGAGGCGCCGAATTTTTCCTCGGCAACCTGGCGGCCGCGGCGGCCCATCGCCCGCAGCCGCGATTCATCGCTGAGGATCTCAACCGCGCAGCGCGCCATTTCGTCCACATCGCCCACGTGCGCCAGGTAGCCGGTTTCGCCGTGCTGGATCACTTCCGGCACGCCGCCCATGCGCGTAGCCACGGTGGGCACTTCGCAGGCCATGGCCTCAAGCGCGGCCAGGCCAAACGATTCCAATTCGCTTGGCAGCAGCATGAGATCGGCGATGCCGAGCTTATCGGCCACGCGGTCCTGCTTGCCCAGGAAGATGACGCGATCGCGCAGCCCTTTGCGCTTGGCCATCCATTCGGCGGCCGGCCGGTCTGGGCCGTCGCCGATCATCAGCAGGCGCGACGGCACCTGCTTGCGCACGCGGTCAAACACTTCGATTACGTCAGGAATCCGCTTCACCGGCCGGAAGTTTGAAAGGTGGACCAGGATGCGCTCGCCGGGTTCGGCGAATTCGCCGCGCAGCTCCGGATCGTTCTTGCGGCAGTAGTGCGCGCAGTTCACGAAGTTGTAGATCACCCGGATCGGGCGATGAATTTCGAATTCCTGCACGGTGCGGTCGCGCAGGTAGTTGGAAATGGCGGTCACGCCGTCACTGTGCTCGATGGAAAACCGCGTAATCGGCAGGTAAGACCGGTCAAGCCCAACCAGCGTGATGTCGGTGCCGTGCAGCGTAGTGACAAACGGCAGCCGGCGGCCGTTGTTGCCGTTGGCGAGCATCTGCCGCGCCAGCAGCGCGCTGACCGAATGCGGGATGGCATAGTGAACGTGCAGCAGGTCAAGCGAATAGATATCGGCCACTTCAGCCATGCGCGAAGCCAGCGCCAGGTCATAAGGCGGGTACTCGAACAGCGGATACTGCGAAACTTCTACTTCGTGATAGTGGACGTTCGGCCGCGAACTGGTCAGCCGGATGGGCTGCGAATAAGAAATAAAGTGGACTTCGTGGCCGCGGTCCGCCAGCTCAAGGCCAATTTCGGTGGCCACCACGCCGGAGCCGCCGTACGTGGGATAACACGTGATCCCTATCTTCATGTCTCTCTCAGAACATTAAACCGCAAAAATCGTTGGAGAAGCTGCGCCACGCCTCGCTCCCTCACGCGGCGGAAGTATCTTCGATTCGCGGCCCGGCATGGCGATTCAGATTTGTTAGCCTGCGAGGAAGTCGCGGTACGAAATGACCTCAATGCCGTTGCGCTCCAGCGAGGCGCGCGCGCTCGCCGAGCAGAGCAGCTCGAGTTCGGATTCGCGTGACTCCCTGAGCCGGGTTGCGACCTGCCGCAGCGCCGCGTCAGCGTATCCGGGGTGGCAGACCAGCTCCCACGTGCCCTCCGGCACCGCCGCGGCAATGGCGGCGAACGCGCGGGCATTCAGCGAGCCGGTCGAGACAATGCCAAACGATCCGTCGGGCGAGCGCATGCCGGTGCGCTTCAGCTCGCGCGCGAACTCCCCGTGAAACAGCCGGAGCAGAGCCACCTGCGTGCTGCGGCTCCATTGCCGCAGGCGGAACAGTTGCGCCGCCAGCAGGCGCAACGGAGTGAACGGGCTGCGCACCGCGCCGATGCCGCAGTCGCTTGCCGCTTCGAGCAGCGGCCGCAGGACCGCCGGAAAAATGTGCGTGTGCTTGTGTGTATCGACGTGCGAAAGCGCGAGGCCGGCGCGCTGCAACTTTTCAATTTGCGCCGCGGCTTCGGCGTGAACTTCGCGCCCATCGATCTTTCCTGTCAGCGCCGCGCGCCCGAAGCCCACAATGCCCGCGCGGAAAGCCGGCGGTCTGTTTCCATCGGCGCGGCCGAGTGACGCCACCTGTTCGATGGGCAAGAGCGGCTGCCCGCCGATCAGCACTACGTGGCAGCCCACGTCGAGCGCAGGATTGCGCTTCGCCACCGCCACGGCATCATCAAACGCCGCGCCTGCCGCCATCAGCGTGGTGGAACGCACCAGCCCGTCGCGGCACGCCTGCTCGATGCCGCGGTTGATGCCCGCAGTCATGGCAAAATCATCGGCATTAATGATCAGCCGCCGCACCGAGTGAGTGTAGCGAAAGCCCAGGCGCAAAAGGCCCGACGAATCACAAATAGCAAAACGAAAGCGCGGAGTTGGCCGAGACGGGTGTCGCGCGCGAGCGGAGTGTGTGAGAGCGGGAATGAGCAGCGGCGGTCAGACGGGGCGTACGCCGGCGGGCTCTACTTGCCTCGGCAGCCGTGGCTTGGCGCCATCGGCTTCGCCCAGGAACAGCTTGATCTTATCGAGCAGTGCCGGGAAAAGTTCTTCTTTCTGCAGGCAGGCGCTCACGTCTTTGCCGCCATCCACCGGGCCGTAGCCGGTCACGATGATCACCGGAACATCGGGCTTTTTGGCGCGGATCTTGCGCGCCAGCTCCAGGCCGTTCATGCCTTCCATTCGGAAGTCAGTTACCAGGATGTCGAAATTTTCCTGCTCGAACTTCTCCAGCGCGTCAGAGGCGTTATACGCGGACACTGCGCGGTAGCCTTGCATTTCAAGGATTTCGCAACTCAGGCGCGCCAGCACCTCATGGTCGTCAACGAACAGGATGGCTTTCATCGATTGTTCCCCCTGGCCGCGGCAGGCGAATGCGGTGACGTGCGCAGCACTACATTTGTTTCAAAAACGAGCTGAAAAGATGCCCGGCAGCACCGCCAAATTTGCACGGCCCGAACGGGCGCGGATTGCCCAATTGTAGGCCTGCTGCGGCTGCGGCGCAAAGCCGCCCTAAACCCGCGCCTTAGAACGTAAGCCGCGCCTGGAACTGCAGCGAGCGCGCCGGGAGCTGGTTGGTAATGCCGGTGAGCGGTTCGCCGAACCCTCCGCCCGCGCACCTGCACACCGGAACCGGCTGTGCGCCGTTGCCGAATGCTCCGCTGTAGCCGACGAAATTAGGGTGGTTGAGCACGTTGAAGGCTTCGGCGCGAAGCTGCAGCGCCACCCGCTCGGTGATGCGGAATGGCCGCTCCACGAAGGGCGAAACATCGAACATCCAGTTGCCGCGCCCGGTATTGCGGCCCACCACCGCGCCGTTGATGACCGGCCGGTCGGCAGTTGCGCCGGCGTCGCCAAAGTTGTTGGCGCCGGTGGTGAAGTTGAACGGAAAGCCGCTGCCGGCCGTGGCTACGCCGCCCAGCGTAATCTTCAGCGGCCCCGCATAAAAGCCGCTGAGCACCAGCCGATGCCGCTCATCGAAAATCGCGTTGCCGTACTCCGGCGCGCCGGCAAAATTCGGATCGTTGGGGTTTTGCCCGGGAACGTCGGGATCGACATTGTCGAGCGCGTGTGACCACGTATAGCTCAACAGCATGACCGCGGTGCTGTTGAGCCGGTGCGTCAGGTTCACGTCGAGCGCGTTGTAGTTGGCGAAGCCATCATTCACGTCCGTCAGCACGGTTGAAAATGCAGGCTGCGGAGTGGTGGCCTTGGCCGGATTGCACGCCGTTCCCGCCTGCGCGTAGAACGCGATCCACAGCGGACGCGTGCAGTTGGCCGCCTGCCCGCTTCGTACCTGGCCGGGCTGCGTCCTGATAAATGGCGCCGGCGCATCCGTATCCAGCGGGCGGACGATGCGCAGCGTGTGCGACCCGACATAATCGGCTGCCAGCACCCAGTCAGGGCGCAGCTTGTGCTCCAGCCCGAACGTCCATTGCTGGGCGTAAGGGTTCAGCAGCGCGGCCGGGTAGCCGGTCAATGCCTGGACCGGCAGGAACTGGCTGTAAAACGCGGCCCGTCCCGGCCGGATGTAAATGCTGCGCACCGGCACGGCCGCGCCCGCGGGAAACGCCCCGAGCGGTGCCGCGCTCACGCTCGCCGGGAAGCCGATCTGTCCCGGGAAGGCGGTGAAGTTGAACACGCCGGTCGGTCCGCTGAGCGCGTAATTCGCCTCCTGGTTGTCAGGCACCTGCGAATAGTAAATTCCAAACCCGCCGCGAATGATGGTGGTGCCGCTGTCGCGCAGGTTCCAGGTGAAGCCGACGCGCGGCGCAACGTCGTGCGTCGCGTCAGTAAACGTCTGCCGCTCGTAGCGCGCGCCCAGGTTGAGCGTGAAATTGGGCCGCAGCTCAAAATTATCCTGCGCGAACACTGACCACAAAGTGTCGTCAACCGTGTAGTTGGCATTGCCGAAGCTTTGTGTGTAGGTAGCCACGTTGCCAATGTTCCCCAGGAACGCCTGGCTCTCGCAGAATGCGAGCCCGCCGGCGCACGGCTTGTAAACGAACTGCCCGAGCGTAATGGGCCCGCCGAACTCCTTGCTGTTGCCGCCGCTGTGCGCGTGAATCACGCTGCCGCCGATGCGCAAATCGTGGCGCCCGCGCACCGTCGCGATCGTGTCGCTCGCCTCATATTGGCGGTTCATCAGCAGCGCCGATTGCGATGTGCCTGATGTAAACGTCCCAAAATTTGTGATCGGCACCTGGAACTGCGTCCCAAAAATTACCGGGTCAAATTCCGTGATAGGCGAAGCCAGTTGGAATTGCAGCCGCGCGTTGTTGACCAGCGTCGAAGTCAGCGCCGCAGTATCGCCCAGCGAGGCGCTGTACGTGCGGCGCTTAAAAATGCGCGCCACGCTGGGCAACGAGTTGCCGCCCACGATTCCGTTCGGGTTGGTGTCGTGAAAGTCATCAGCATCGGCGCGAAAAAACAGGTTGTTGGCGCTGCCGAGCTGGCGATCGAGGCGCAGCAATCCCAGCCATCCCCGGTATTCGCCAACAAACGCTCCGGGCGCAACCGGCGAGGTCACCGGCGACACGCGGTCTTGCGAGCTGTACTCGCCCGAGGCAAAAAAATGCGTTGCCCCGCCCAGCGGCCCTGAGAGTGACGCTTCGCCCTGGCCCAGCTTGTCTCCGCTGACCTGGTTTCCGCTGGTGGCGCTGCCGGCCGTAAAGCCTGAAAGCCGGGCTGAAGTTTGCGCCGGCCGCCACACCGCCCCCAGTTCGCCATGCAGGTTCTTCCCGCCGCTGCGCGTGATCACGTTCACCACCCCGCCCGTGGTCGAGCCGTATTCGGCTGAGAAGGCGTTGGTCAGCACCGTCATCTCCTGCACGCCGGCGAGCGGCACCGTCGAAAAAATGGTCTGCCGCCCCCACATGTCGATGCCATTGCTGCCATCGAGCTCGAACAGCGTCTGCCGCCGGCCCGCGCCGTTGGTGGTGATCAGGAACTGGTTAGTGAATACGTCGCCCTGGTTGATGGCAGGATGATTGGCGGCGTTGAGCAGCGGCAGGAACGTAATCCGGCGGTTCAGCACCGGTGTTTCTTCCACCTGCTGCGCTTCCAGGTGATTGCCGAGTTGCGGCTGGTCAGCGCGCACTTCGCCCACCGCGCCCGTGACCGTCACCTGCGTCTCCCCTGCAAACGCCGTAAGCCGGATCGTCAGGTCTGCGGTGGTGCTGGCCGCCAGCCTGATGCCGGTGATCGGGTTCGCCGAAAATCCTTGCTTGGCCGCCGTGATCTCGTAGCTGCCGGCGATCGGCAGCCCCGCAAATGAAAATCGCCCGGCCTGGTCGCTCACCGCTGAGCGCGAAAGCGCCGTTAGCGTATTCGTCACCGTGACCGTCACGGCCGGCACCGCAGCCCCGGTCTGATCCAGCACCTCGCCGCGCAGCGTCGCGGTGTCAGGCGTCTGCGCCCAGGCCGCTGCCGGCGCGCACACCACCACGGCTAAAAAAATCGCACGGACCATCCGCGTGAGTGCCAAGTGAGAAGAAACCATGACGATAGCGCGTACCCGATAAAGAATAAAAAGGCGGAGGATGTCCACTCCGCCTTGCCATCAAGATAAACGATGTTACTGCTGGTCGTCTTCTTTGCCGCCGCCTGAAGTGCCTACGCCGTCGCTCTTCAGCTCAACCGGGCCGCCCGCGAACAGGGTGGTTGCGCCCTTTTCGCTTGCCGTCTTGTTGAACAGGCTCACTTCATTCAGCAGCGCATTGAATTGCGCCAGGTGCTCGGTCAGGTCCTTGCGCATGCCTGCCATCTCTTCCTGCAGCATCTCGTTGGGCGCAACGTCGTAGTTCGAAGCCACGGCGCGCATCAACTGCTCAAGCCGCTGGTTGAAAGTTGCCAGATAGTGCAGGCGAGCATTGGAATCCTGCCCGGCTTCCGTGTTGTACACGCTCTGCTCCCACGACCGCAGCTTGCGATCGACCGCCCGCGCCTGCTGGATCACCGGCGTGTAAGCCGTCTCCCGCACGCCCGGCTCCTGGTCGCCCGCCGAGCCCAGGATGCGCACCACGCTGGTGATCTGCGAGTGCAGGCTCTCAGCGCGGTTCAACGCCACGTTCAGCGCTGAAACCTCCGAGCGCAGTTCCATGGCCGCGCGTAGCTGCGCCTTGGCTGCGTCCAGGTCAAACGGCAGTCGCGGATCGGGCTCGACCTGGACGGTCGTCTTCTCCGTCTTGCCGTTCGCCGTCAACGTCGCCGTGTAGGTTCCGGGCAGCACCGGCGGGCCGGCATTGCGGAACGCGGCAAACGGATTTTCTTCTTCGCCTTGCTGCTGCTGCTGGAAGTTCAGGCGGGTTGCGCCTTCATAGCTCAGGTCCCATGCCGCGCGGTTTACGCCCTGGTTGCCCGAGCCGTAAATCGTGCGCACAGGCTGGCCATTGCTGTCCGTGATCGTGATCTTCACCGGTCCGCGTCCGCCCGCCATTCCGCCGAACATTGCAGCGCCGCGCCCTCCGCGTCCGCCGCCCTGCTGCTCGCCCGCCGCGCCGTTCTGGCCTTCGCGCCCGGGCTGCTCAATGGCCGTCTTCAGGTAATAGCTGATCACCGCGCCGCGAGGCGGGTTCGGAGTCGTGAAGCCGCTGCCGTTGCCGCCGCTGCGCTTCTGCCCGCCCCAGCGAATCGCCACCGGCGTGTTGAACACATGGAAATCGCTTTGCGCCACTTGCGGCGTGAGCTCTTCCACTGGCCGAATGTCGTCAAGGATGAACATGCCGCGCCCGTGCGTCGCCACCAGCAGGTCATGGTTCTGCTTGTGGTACTTCACGTCATACACCGGAACGGTCGGGAAGTTGGACTTCAGCGGCGTCCAGTTCGCGCCATCGTCGTGCGAAAAGAACAGCCCCGTATCGGTCCCGGCCACCAGGAACCCCTTCTGGTTCGGATCTTCGCGGACGACGCGCGCCGGGTCCGTTTCCGGCAGGCCCTTGGTGATTGACGTCCACGTCTTGCCGCCGTCGTGCGTCTTGTAGGCGTAAGGCTTGTTGTTATCGACCTCGTGGAAATCGAACGCCACGTAGGCGGTGTTCGCGTCAAACGGAGAAGCTTCAATCTGCTGCACCCGGCCCCACTGCGGCAGCCCGCTGATGTTGTCAGAGACGCGGCTCCAGCTCTTGCCGCCGTCGCGCGTCATCTGCACCACGCCGTCATCCGTGCCCACCCAGATTACGTTCTTGTCGGCCGGCGAAAGCGAAATGCTCAGGATGCAATCGAACGTCTCCGCGCCGCTCAGGTCAAGCTCCACCGGGCCGCCGCTTGATTCCTGCTTCGATTTGTCGTTGCGCGTCAGGTCAGGTGAAATCGGCTGCCAGTGCTTGCCGCCGTCGGTCGAGTGGAACAGCACGTTGCCGCCGATGTAGATGTCATTCGGGTCGCTGGGCGAGACCGCAATCGGCGTCGTCCAGTTGAAGCGATACTTCAGGTCGCTCGGCGCGAAGTCTTCCACCCCGTGCAGGTACGGCCGAATGCCGACCGAGTGCCCCGACGTCAGCTCCAGCCGCTGAATCGAGCCGTTCTGCGATTCCGTGTAGATGACGTTGCTCTTGTGCCCCGCCGGCACCACGTATTCGCCGTCGCCGCCCGTAACCTGGAACCAGTCGGCCCCGCTGATGTTGCGGCCCAGCGTGTTCGAAGGCCCGCACCAGCCGTTGTTGTCCTGCAATCCGCCGCACACCAGGTACGGAGTCTCGTCGTCGGTCGCCACCATGTAGAACTGCTCAATCGGAATCGTGTCCAGGTAGCGCCACGATTTTGCTCCATCCAGCGAGAGGTAAACTCCGCCGTCATTTCCCTGGATGATGCGGTCAGGATTCGTCGGATCGATCCAGAGCGCGTGATTGTCCACGTGGTTGCCGCGCGTCGCCACCCGCGCCGTGCGCCCGCCATCATTCGATTCCATCACGTCAAACGAAATGAAGAAGACGTGGTTCTCGTTCTCCGGCGAAACCTGCAGTTGGCTGAAGTAAAACCCGCGCACCGCCAGCGCCTTGTTGTCGCTCACTTCGCGCCAGTGGTCGCCTAAATCCAACGACTCCCAAAGCACGCCCTTCTTGGCTTCAATCAGCGCATAAATGTGGTTGGGGTTCGAAGGCGCCGCCGCCAGGCCGATGCGTCCGAGCGGCCCTTGCGGCAACCCTTCCGTCAGCTTCTGCCAATTGCTGCCGCCGTCTTTCGAGCGATAAATCGCGCTCGATTCGCCACCTGAAACCAGCATCCACGGGTAGCGCTGCATCTGGTACATCGCAGCAAACAGCACCATGGGATTGCCCGGGTCCATCACCAGCGAAATCGCCCCCGTCTTGTCGTTCACATAAAGCACCTTCTGCCACGTCTTGCCGCCATCGGTGGTGCGGAAAACGCCGCGCTCCGCGTTCGGCCCCCAGATGTGCCCCAGCGCCGCCACGTACACTACGTCAGGGTTCGTGGGATGAACGATGATGCCGGCAATCTGCGCCGTATCGCCCAACCCCATGAACTTCCATGTCGCGCCCGCGTCCGGCGAAAAATAAACTCCGCGCCCCGTCACCACGTCATTGCGCGGATTGGTCTCGCCCGTGCCCACCCACACCAGGCTGGGATTCGACGGCGCAACCGCAATCGCGCCGATGGAAGCCACTGCCTCGTGCTCGAACACCGGCTTGAACGAATTGCCGCCGTCGGTCGTCTTGAACACGCCTCCCGCCGCCGCGCCCACGTAGAACACGTTGGGGTTGCCGGCAATGCCCGCCACTGAAGTCACGCGTCCGCCGCCTACCGCCGGACCAAGATTGCGGAAATGAAGAGAGTTGAATGGATCGTTGCTGTTCTGGTGTGAACTTTCATTGCGCGCATCCTGCGCAGGGCCGTACGCCGCGCAGCAAAACGCCAGCGCGAGCGCGGCAGAAAACCGCCACAGTCTTGAATTCATATCGCTACTCCTGCTCCTGATTTACGTTGGTTCGGGCAGTAGTTCTGGGAGCGGCTGCCCGAGAGAACTTGTTTGTGTTGCGCGCAATTGTTTGAGCGCTGGGCGCGCGCAAAATCCGCATCGCCTCCGGCGCCGTGCTGCGCTGCGGGGCGAGGGTAAGCCGAATATTTATCACATCCGGCACGGCGGCTGGCCCGCATTTACAAAGATTTACACTGAGATCCAGCGGCGCATTCCGTTTCACCGCAGCCCTGCGGCTTCGCTAAACCGGAACTGCCGTCTTGCGCGCGGGATTAAAGAACGGCGTCTTCACCACCGTCACTGCGACCGTCTTGCGCTCCGCTTCCACCGTGTATTCCATCTCCAGCTTCTCGCCCAGGTCGGCATGTTCTGCATCAATCGAAGCCAGAGCAATCATCTTTTTCAGCGTCGGCGACCACGTCGTCGAAGTGGCGCGCCCCACCTGCCGATGCCCGCGGTAAACCGGAACCGGCGTACGCGACGCAATCGACGGCGCTTGCGGCGCAAGGTCCTGCTCGGCAAAAATGCGCTCCACGTCGGGCCAGTGGATTTCAAGCCCAACCAGCTTTCTGCGCGGCCCGCGGCGCACTTCCTCAATCAGCGCCTCGCGCCCTACAAACGCCGGCTTCTTCAAATCCACCAGCTTTCCCAATCCGATTTCATAGGGTGAATAGCGCTGCGAAGCAATCAGCGCCTTCTTTGAGCTGGTGTAATCCACGTCCAGCAGGATCAGCCCGGCTTCAATGCGCGCAATGTCGAGCGCCAGCATGCCCGCCGGGTGCAGGTCGAACTCGCGGCCCACCGCCGCCAGCGCGTCCCACACCTTGACCGCATCGTTCCACGCCACCCACACCTCGTAGCCCAGGTCGCCGGTGTAGCCGGTGCGCGAAATGTCCACCGGCACGCCCGCAATGAATCCGCGCGTCATGCGGTAATACTTCAAGTTGGTGATGTCGCCCTGCTGCGCGCCGCCCGGCGGAGCACTCGCCGCCAGCACTCGCTTCAGCAGCCGCGCCGAAGTTGGCCCCTGCACCGCCACCGCCGCCACTTCCCGCGACACGTCGCGAATCTCCACCTCGTAGCCGATCGAGTTCTGCACCATCCAGCGCAGGTTCGGCTCCGCCGCCGTCCAGCGATATTCGTTCTCCCCCAGCCGCGTGATCGTGCCGTCGTCAATCACGTGCCCCTGCTCGTCGCACCAGCAGCAGTAGATCACCTGCCCCAGCGCAACTTTGTTGATGTCGCGCGCAATCACCCGGTTCACCAGGCGCGTCGCGTCCGGCCCGCTCAGCCGGTACTTGTAAAGCGGAGTCACGTCAATCAGCGCCGCCGCCTGCCGAATTGCGTTGTATTCGTGCTCGGGCGTCACTTCATACGAGCTGGGCGTGTAATAGCCCGCCCACTCGCGGTAGCTCAGGCTGGTACAGAGAGGGAAGGTGCGTTCGTGCAGCGCGGTTGGAATAGGCATGGGAGCGAAGCCGAATTATACGTTGCGCGCCAGGCCGGCCTTTACGCCGTGCGCGTCAGGCGTTTCCGCCCGGCGTTTTCAGCAGCGTCTCAGCCAGCCCGGTATACTGGCGAATCCACGCTTCGTCATCTGAAGCCCCAGCCACCGCCAGCGGTATGCTGCTGCTCGCGGGCTGCTCCAGCGCCTCTGAGACTTTTGTCTCGAGGCAGCCCGCAAACAGGCCGAAAATCACGCTCTGCAGCTCGGCTTCCGAGTAGCTGGCCATGCCCGGCACCGCCGCCGCCACCATGCGGTCGCGCACAAACTTCTCCAGGCACGCCATCAGCGCCGCGCGGAACGCAACCGGCTGAACGTCAGCCCGCAGCTCTCCGCCCAGCTTCATCGCCTCCACAATCTCATCCAGGATCGCGCTGAACCGCGCGTACCCTCCCGAGATCAGCGGCCTGCCGTCTTCTTCATGTACCGTGCCGCCATCCAGCATCAGCACCGCCGCCGTCTGCCGGTCTTTCTGCACCGCCGAAAGGAACATATTGATCACCAGGCGCAGCCGCTCCACCGGGTTGCCGATGCGCTCAATCGCCAGTGACATCGCCGAGCCCAGCTGCTGCCACGCCGCTTCCAGCAATGCCTGCAGCAGGCCCCGCTTGTCCCTGAAATGCTTGATCAGTTGTGAGTGGCTGGTCCCGGCGGCCTTGGCAATGGCCGCGGTGGTGGTGCCGTCGTATCCGCGCGCCGCGAACAGCGACTTGCCTGCATTCAGCAGCCGGTCACGGCTCGAGCCCTGTCCCGCTACCCTCATGTGGTCGCGCCTCTCGCTGCGCCGAAACTTCTGTGATTGAAAATATAATTAATTTACGCAATTTAGTCAATCAACGACTAAGTTGCGTTATAATATTCCCAGATCGATCTCGCCACTTCGTCTATGAATACCGTCGCTACGCCCTGGCGACTTGCAAGCGGGTTTATGTCTTTACAGCCACGGATTCTTTGTGTCGACGATCAACCGGATTTCCTGCTCCTGCTCGAGCACTTCCTCGGCGCCAACGGCTTCACCGTCGTCACCGCCGGCGGCGGTGAGGCCGCGCTCCAATGCGCCCGGCTCGAGCGCTTTGACGCTGCCGTGCTCGATTTCGCCATGCCCGGCATGAACGGTGAGCAACTCGCCCTCCGCCTGCAGGACCTCCAGCCCGATCTGCCCATCGTGCTGTTCTCCGGCTCGACTCACGACCTGCCTGAAAGCGTGTATTCCGTCGTGGACCTCACGCTCAGCAAGTCGTTTCCCGTTTCTACTCTGGTGGTGGTGCTCAAGCGCCTCACCGGCTCGCCTGCGCCTGAGCGCCGAAGCCAACCGCGCCGCCACGTGAAGCTTGCGGTCGAAGCCCTCACCCAGCCGCGCATCACCGCCCAGGCCGTTGACCTGAGCTCCGGCGGAATCTCCATCAATCAGGCCTTGCCCGACGCGGTGGGATCAAGCTTGGAAATTGCGGTGAGCAGCGCTCAGGGTGAGCTGCTGTTTCAAACCGTGGCTGTAGTTCGCCACGTTGCCGAACGCCGCACCGGCCTGGCGTTCGCCGCGCTCCCCGGGCGGGAGCGCGAAACCATCGAGCGGCTGTGCTCGCCGGTGTAGCCGCTCCAACATCAAACTCTCGCCATCGACTCCGAACCCGGCTCATCGCAGCCCAATTGGCGAACTCGAATTCGCCATCCGCGGCCGCTGAGCCGAGTCTTTCCATCCCATCTTCGAAGCCGAATTTTCGCGCAAGATTCGCGCAAGATTAAAGCTACGTCGGTTTCGCCGGCAGCGGATGCTGTTGCACCGGCGCATTAGCCGCCGCCTCCAGCACCTCGCTCAGGCTGTAGGCCTGCACTTCGCGACAATGCGGGCACCGCAGCCTGAGTTCCCGCAGGCTCTCGCGGCTCTTCTCCACCGCGCTCCGAGTTGCCGGAAACGATTTGCCGCACGACTTACAGCACACGTTCAGCGCCATACATCCAGCTCCTTTCAGACGGAAATGGCGCGCGGCAAAATGTAACGAAGGCTTGCTCAGTGGGATGGGCCGGAGGCGGCGCGTAGTTGTCCTACTAGCGCAT
>JAJPJZ010000366.1 GCA_021323935.1 Terriglobia bacterium
CAGTACCGCAAGGGTCTGGCATCGATTGCAGTCAACGATTTTTCTGACCTGGTGCGGCAGGCGCCCGACAATCCCACTTACCGCTTTCACCTGGGCATGGCATTGTTGAGGCTCGGCCGCGACGCGGAGGCGCGGGCAGCGTTACAGCGCGCCCTCTCACTCAACCTGCCGGCAAGCCTTGCTGACCAGGCACGAAGCGCACTGGCCCAGTTGGGAGCGAAAACGAGCTGATTCAGGTTTTTATCGTAGGACGATGTATTCTGCTTCCACTCTGTGCAAAATCTTGCGCCTGCCGCCGGCTGACGAGCTTCGGCTGCAACTAACGTTCTCAAAGCAAAAGCGCAAATGCGAAGCCTGATGGAAGCGCAATTGCGAGACTCTCATGCGGGACTGTGCGCGTGCGCACGGTTCACACAACCGCCTCTGATGTGCGCTCCACGGCCGGGCAGAGACTGCCGAGCCGCTGGTGCAGGGAGGCAAGGGGGTCCATGAAACAGAAGTTGCTATTGCTGCTCGCGACCGTGGTGCTGGCAGGTGCGCAATTCGCCCATGCGGATAACCTCCAGATCACGCTTTGCGAGTCAGGCAACGCCTGTGTCAGCACGACGGGCACTGGCTTGGTGCAGTTTAACAGCGCGTACGGAGACTTCACGGTCAATGTAGTTACGGGGACCGGCTCGCCCAATCTTCCTTCCGGCGAACTGGACCTTTCGAGCGTGAATGTCACGGGCGCCTGGACCGGTGGCGGCGACAAGACTCTGCAGATTTGGGTCAGCGAGGTCAACAACTCGCTCGGCTCGGGCGGAACTCAGAGCTGGTCAAACATCGCAACCGGCCAGCTGGTTGGCACTGGAACAAACGTGGTTTACAGCGCGTACCAGGACAACAGCAACACGTTCAACGGAACGGCCAATGTTTTGTACACCAACTCGCAGAGCGGAGGCGGTCCCTTTAGCTTCTCGGGAACCGGCTCGGCGTCAGTCGGCGGGTCATATTCGCTCACAGAAGAACTGGTGGTCACTTTGGGCTCCGGCGGGCAGCTCAGCAGCGGAGATGCGACTCTAGTGCCGAATACTTCGGTGCCGGAGCCGAGTTCAACCATGCTGCTGGTTACCGGCTTGCTCGGCATCTCCAGCAAAGTGTGGCGTCGTAAGCGCTAGAGAAGCGACCGGCTTTCTTCTACGCACCCTGCAGGTTTCTGTGGGGTTTTTTTCTGCCCGGCCGGTGGCGAGGCAGATCTCGAGCGTTGCCGCTGAAGTGGCCTGATGCGGTGAGCACTTTATTTCCCCGGTGGAAAACCTTTTCCTACATTGCCGCGCCAAATGCGGCCCCAAGCGCAGGCTTTTACAGCCTGTGTCGCAGAATCAGTGACTTACAACGCTAAAAAGATGCACATGAGGGCCGAATTGTGTGCGGGGAAGCGTGGGTTTTGGCATGGGGCTTGCTGTTCTGAGGGTACTCGCAACAAAACACAGGTTTTTTACGGCCTCTTTTTTGGGCGGTGCCTGCCGGCGAGGAGTCCCGGCGCCAGCTCAGAAACGCAATGGGAGTCAGAGGGCGAAGCTGTAGTTAATCCCAAGTTTTCAGTGCCGGCCAGTCCGGCAAATCCGTTCGCAGCCTTTAGAAACCGAAAGGAACAAGTTAATGAAGCGTGTGAAAGTAGCCCAGGTCGGGTGCGGATACTGGGGCCAAAACCTAATCCGCAATTTCTCAGAAGTTGATGAAGCGCAGGTGGTAGTGGCGTGCGATGCTTACGCTCCTTCGCTCGCGCGCATTCAGAAGCGCTATCCCGGCGTGCAGGGCGAAAGCAGCTTTGACGCTGTTTTGAATAATCCGAACGTCGATGCGGTGGTGCTGGCTACGCCGGTTTCCACCCACTTCGATTTTGCCAGGCGCGCTCTTTTGGCCGGCAAGCACGTGCTGGTGGAAAAGCCCATGACCACCACCGGCGACGAAGCGCTTGAGCTCATCGACATTGCCGATCGCAAGAACCTGAAGCTCATGGTGGACCACACCTTCCTTTACACCAGCGCGGTGCGCCGCATGAAGAAGCTGGTGGATTCAGGCGAGCTCGGCGACCTGCTCTACTTTGATTCCGTGCGCATCAACCTGGGCCTGGTGCAGAGCGATACCAACGTCATCTGGGACCTGGCGCCGCACGATCTCTCGATCATGGATTACCTGTGCAGCCCCGAGCCGGTTGCGGTCTCGGCGATTGCCGCAGCACACCTGAACTGCCCGCACGCCAACATGGCGTACGTGACGGTGAAGTTCAACTCGAACTCGAACCTGATCGCTCATTTCCACGTGAACTGGCTCTCGCCCGTCAAGGTGCGGCGCACGTTGGTCGGCGGCAGCAAGCGCATGCTGGTGTACGACGACATGGAGAACAGCGAGAAGATCAAGGTGTACGACAAAGGCATCACCATCACGCTCGATTCCGAGCAGCGCACCAACATGCTGACCGGCTATCGCAACGGCGACATCCTGGTGCCGAACCTTGACACCGGCGAAGCCCTGCGGCTGATGGCGCGCGAGTTTGTCACTTCGATCCTCGAAGACCGCACGCCGCTCACCGACGGCCAGGCCGGCTTCCGCGTGGTACGCCTGCTCGATGCCGCGCAACGCTCGCTTGATGAAGGCCGCGAAATTGAGCTGCCGCATTCGCATGCCATGGCGGCGGCTGCGGTTTAAGGCAACTTTTGTTCGAAAAAGAAGGAGAAACATGGAGTTCTGTCGTATCGCGCCTGACGTAAAGTTGGGCAAAGACGTGAAAGTATTCGCATTTGTGAATCTGTACGGCTGCCGCATCGGCGATGGTTCGAAGATCGGCACGTTCGTTGAAATTCAGAAGAACGCCAGCATCGGCCGCAACGTCAAGATTTCGAGCCACACGTTTATCTGCGAAGGCGTGCACATTGAAGATGACGTCTTCGTAGGCCACAACGTGTCGTTCATCAACGACAAGTACCCGCGCTCCACGGCCAATGGCCAGTTGCAGACCGAAGCCGACTGGCAGGTGGTTGAAACCCGCGTCAAGCGCGGCGCGTCCATCGGCACCAGCGCAACCATCCTGTGCGGCGTCACCATCGGCCAAAACGCCATCGTGGGAGCGGGCAGTGTGGTGACGCGCGACGTTCCTGATAACGCTATCGTCGCCGGCAATCCGGCGCGTTTTATCCGCACTGTTGAAGAGGAGAAAGAGGTCGTTACGGCATGAACATTCCTTTTGTTGATCTTTCCGCCATTCACAAGCCGCTTACGGAAGAATTTGTTGCGGTCTTCCATCGCGTGCTGGAGCGCTCGTGTTTTGTTCTCGGCCCTGAAGTTCAGGAGTTCGAGGCGGCATTCGCCAAGTATGTTGGCGTGGAGCACTGCGTCACTTCAAGCAACGGCACCACCGCGCTGCAGTTGGCGCTGGGCGCGCTGAACATCGGCCCGGGCGACGAAGTCATCACCGTTCCGAACACCTTCATCGCCACGGCTGAGGCGGTTTCCGCGGTGGGCGCAAAGCCGGTGTTCGTTGACGTCGATCCGGTGTCCTACAACATGGATCCCGCGAAAGTGGAAGCGGCCATCACGCCGCGCACCCGCGCGCTGCTGCCGGTCCATCTTTATGGGCAGACCGCCGATCTCGACGCGCTCGCCGAAATCGCTCGCAAGCACGGCCTGTTCCTGATTGAAGATGCCTGCCAGGCGCATGGCTCCGAATATCGCGGCCGCAAGGCCGGCTCGGTCGGCATCGCCGGCTGCTTCAGCTTTTATCCCGGCAAGAACCTGGGCGCGCTCGGCGAAGGCGGCGCCATCACCACCAACGATGCCGCGCTGGCGCAGAAGATGCGCATGCTGCGCGACCACGGCTCGCTGCGCAAGTATGAACACGCGGTCCCGGGCTTCAATTACCGCATGGAAGGCATGCAGGGCGGCTTCCTGCGAGTGAAGCTGCCGCACCTGGACGGCTGGAACCAGCAGCGCCGCGAAATCGCTTCCATCTACTGCGCGCGCTTTGCCAACACCGGCGTGGTCGCTCCTAAGGAAATGGCGTACGGCAAGCACATTTACCACCTGTATGTGGTGCAGGTTGAAAATCGCGAGACCGTGCAGAAGGAGCTGGGCGCGGCGGGCGTTGCCACCGGCCTGCACTACCCGGTTCCGTTGCACCTGCAGCAGGCTTACAAGGAGCTTGGGTACGCAGAAGGCAGCTTCCCGGTTTCTGAGAAGCTGGCCAAGCGCATTCTTTCGCTGCCGATGTATCCCGGCATGTCAGCCGACGCGGCCGAGTACGTCGCGGCCAAGGTCGTGGAGTGCTCTGAGCTTCAACTGGCGGCTGCCGCGCGATGAGCGAACGCGTCGTCGCCGCCACATTCGGCAAGAAGGAGCTTCGCCAGGATCCGGCGTGGGAGCGGGAATTGGCGGCAGCGCTGCGGGAGCAAAACTCCCGTGAAGAGCTGCTGGCGCAATATGCCCGCTTCCGCAGCGGCGAAAGCTCGTTCGACACGCTCATGCGGCGGGTGATTTTTCGCGCGCTGTGCCGCAAGGTGGGGCATGACATTCAGGTGGCGCCTGAAGTCGTGCTGAAGCACCCGGAAACGATGGAGTTCGGCGACGCGGTTTTCATCGGCGCACAATCGATGATCCAGGGGCGCTACGACGGGAATTGCAAGATCGGCAACCACGTCTGGATCGGGCCGCACGCCTACTTTGACGCGCGCGACCTGGTCATTGAGGACTATGTGGGCTGGGGCCCGGGCGCCAAGGTGCTGGGCTCGCAGCACACCGGCGACCCCATCGACGTTCCGATCATTGCCACCAGCCTGGTAATCAAGCCGGTGGTGATCGGCTACGGGGCCGATATCGGAACCAATGCCACCATTCTGCCGGGCGTTCACATTGGGAAGCACGCCATCATCGGCGCCGGCGCCGTGGTGACGGGCGATGTTCCCGATTATGCGATCGCCGCCGGCGTACCGGCCCGCGTCATGCGTTCGCGCCAGGCGAGTGATGCGGCCCACAACAGCCAGTAAAAGGTTAAACATGAACCCAATTGCAGGCCGACGGATTTTAGTCACAGGCGGTGCGGGCTTTGTCGGCAGCCACATCGTCGATCAACTGGTGGAGCGCGGCGCCGCTGAAGTTCGCGTTCTCGACAACATGGTGCGCGGCGCCATGTCGAACCTTGACCATGCCCGCGAAAGCGGCCGGATTCGCGTGGTCGAAGGCGACATTCGCGATGCCGCGTTGGTTGACGAGTTGACCCGCGGCGTCGATTACGTTGTGCATCAGGCGGCACTGCGCATCACCCGCTGCGCGGAAGCGCCTCGCGAAGCGGTTGAAGTGCTGATTGGCGGCATGCTGAACGTGCTGGAATCAGCCGTTAAGCACAAGGTGAAGAAGATTGTGGCCGCGTCCTCGGCTTCCGTGTACGGCAATCCGTCGTACCTGCCGATGGATGAAAACCATCCTTTCAACAATCGCACGCTCTACGGGGCAGGGAAGATCGCCAACGAGCAGATGTTGCGCGCTTTCACGGAAAGCTACGGGCTGCCTTACGTGGCATTCCGTTACTTCAACGTCTACGGCCCGCGCATGGATTTGACCGGCGTGTACACCGAAGTGCTGGTGCGCTGGCTGGATGCGGTTGAGGCAGGCACGCCGCCCTTGATCTTCGGCGATGGGCTTCAGTCGATGGACTTTGTTTATGTTGAAGACGTGGCGCGCGCCAACATCCTGGCGCTTGAAAGCGACGTCTGCGACGAAGTGTTCAACGTCGGCACCGGCCGGCAGACCAGCCTGAATGAGCTTTGCGCCGAAGTGCTGGCGGCAACCGGCTCCAAGCTCAAGCCCGAACATCGCGAGGCCCGCGCGGTTGCCAATGTGCGCTCGCGCAAGGCATCGACGGAAAAAGCCGAGAAGATGCTCGGCTTCCGGTACTCGGTTGAATTGCAGGAAGGCCTGCGCAAGCTCATCGAATGGCGCACAGTGCAGAAGAATGCCGCCCGCCGCGAGAGCGAAGCTTGCCTGGCCATGGAGTCACGCGCATGAGCGCATCAGCAGTAGCCACGCGAAACATCCCGGTGGCGCGGCCCTCAATGGGCAGCGCTGAAGAGGCCGCAGTCCTGGCCGTTCTCCGCAGCGGCTGGATCAGCCAGGGACCGAAGGTCGCGGAATTCGAGCGTGAGTTCGCCGCGCACGTCGGCGCGCCCTATGCCGTCGCGCTCTCCTCATGCACCACCGCGCTGCACCTGGCGATGGTGGTGGCGGGGGTCGGCGAAGGCGATGAAGTGCTGTGCCCCAGCCTCTCGTTTATTGCCACGGCCAATGCCATTCGCTACGTGGGCGCCACGCCGGTTTTTGTCGATATTGACCCGGTCAGCTACAACCTTGATCCCGATCGCGTGGAAGAGGCGATTACGCCCCGCACTCGCGCCATCCTGGCAGTGCACCAGGTCGGAATGCCGGCTGCCATGCGCGAGCTCGGCGAAATTGCCGCTCGCCGCGGCCTCGTGCTGATGGAAGACGCAGCCTGCGCCAGCGGCTCACGCTATTTTGGCGAGCGCATCGGTCATCCGCATTCATTGCTGGCCTGCTTCAGCTTCCATCCCCGCAAAGTGCTGAGCACCGGTGAAGGCGGTATGATCACCACCGCCGACGAGCAGATTGCCGCGCGCATCAAGCGTTTGCGCCAGCACGCCATGAGCGTTTCTGACCTGGCGCGCCACAGCTCGAGCAAGATCGTCAGCGAAGCCTACGAGGAA
>JAJPJZ010000117.1 GCA_021323935.1 Terriglobia bacterium
CTTCAACTGTTCGGCGAAAGTACGCACGTCGCTGTATGCGCCCTGCGTCGGCCTGAAGTCGTACTTGTCTTCCGGCATGGCTTCCGCGGCTGAAATCATGTTGCGGGCTTCCATGCCGAAGATCAGGCCAATAGAGCCCGCCACATCCTTTGGCGGCTGAAACTGCGCGAAGGCGGAACCCGCCACAAGCAACACAACTGCTGCGAATTTCATAACAAATAACCCCCGGCTACTGAGCGCTGCTGCCGCGTCCCCGCGACCGCATGACGTCTCGCAGTGAAATAACGCCTTTCAGGGTCTTGCCGTCGCACACCACCAGGTGGCGGAAGCCGTGCTCCTGCATCACAAACAATGCCTGCTCCACGGTATCGTTGGGCGAAAGCACCACCGGGCGCGGGGTCATGGCTTCAGAGACGGTGGTGGTTGCCGGGCTGCGGCCGGCCGCTACCACGCGCGTCATCAGGTCGCGCTCCGAAAAAATGCCGGCAACATCGTCGCCGCGCAGCACGGGTAAGGCGCCGATGTTGAACTCAGTCATCAGGCGCGCTGCCTCCAGCACTGATTGGTCGGCGCGGACCGAAAGCACGCGGCGGTCCTTCACCAGATCAGCAACGCTCGCCATGACAGGCCTCCTGCTCCGCAAATATCAAGATAGATTACGCCTTGCGCCGCATGCCTGAAAAGCTCCACCCCCTCCCCTGCCGGCACAGCGGCACGCAGCGGCTATTCAATCAGCATGCAATCGCCATAAGAATAAAAGCGGTAGCGCGCTTTGACTGCGTGCTCGTAGGCGCCGAGGGTGCGCTCGCGCCCGGCGAAGGCTGCCACCAGCATCAGCAGGGTCGATTGCGGCAGGTGGAAATTGGTCAGCATCGCGCCCGTAACTTCGAATTGAAAGCCGGGATAGATAAACAAATCGGCTTCGCCGCTCTGCGGCTGCACTTCGCCATCGGGCGACTGCAGCGCAGCATATTCCAGCGTGCGCACGGTCGTGGTCCCGACCGCGATCACCCTCCGGCGCTCGGCGCGGGCGCGGCGAATGGCCTCAGCCGCCGGCGGCGAAATGCGAAACCATTCTTTGTGCAGCCGATGCTCCTCCACCTGCTGCTCGCGCACCGGCTGGAACGTCCCCAGGCCGACGTGCAGCGTAATCTCTGCAGTCTCAACCTGACGCGCGCGCAGTGCCTCCAGGACTTCAGGCGTGAAGTGCAGGCCGGCAGTGGGCGCCGCCACTGACCCGCGCTCGCGGGCAAACACCGTCTGGTAGCGCTCGCGGTCGCTGCTTTCATCTTCGCGGGCGATGTAGGGCGGCAGCGGCACGTGTCCGAGCTGCTCAACCCGCGAAAAGAAATCATCAACCGGGTCGAAGCGAAGCGTGCGCTCGCCGAACTCGCCGCGCGCAATCACCGTGGCTGAGAGAGAGGCGCCCGCCTCACTTCCCGCGCCGAGCTTAGGGCTGCTTCCTTCAGAATTTTAAGCATCGAAGAACAGGCGCTCGCCTAGGCCAATCTTCCTGCCCGGGCGCACCAGCGCCTCCCACGTCGGCGGATCGGCGGCAAGCTGCCGGGTCAGCAACACTTCCGCCCGGCCTTTAAGAAACTGCCGCGCCGCAGGATTGCGCGCGCCGAGCGGCATGGCCCGCGAGCCCGACCGCCGGCCCAGCAGCCTCGCCGGAAACACGCGCGTGTTGTTGAGCACCAGCAAATCGCCCGGGTTGAGCCGGGCAGGCAGGTCGCGGAAGCGGCAGTCTTCAAGCCGGCCATCAGCACGCACCAGGCGCAGCATGCGCGCCCCGGCGCGGTCAGCCGGCGGCCTCTGCGCGATCAGCTCGGGCGGAAGGTGGTAGTTGAAGTCGGAGACCAGCACGGGGATGCGGAGCAACTGCCGGATTCGCCATCGAGCCCGCGGAGCGGCCCACTCCCCGGCTCGAGAGCTCAATAACACGATAGCTCAATCGGCGAATTCGGGTTACGATGGCTGCGCCTTGGCCCGGCTGCCCATGAACACCACAGAGCTCGACCTTCGCCACGAGATCGTGCGCCTCGGGCGCATGCTCCATGATCGTTTCCTCGTTTCCGCCACCGACGGCAATTTGTCCTACCGCCTGGACGACGACCGCATCCTGGCAACTCCGACCGGCATGAGCAAAGGCATGATGTCGGCGGAAGACCTGGTCATCGTGGATTCGCGCGGGGCCATCGTTGAAGGCGAACGCAACGTCTCCAGCGAAATCGGCATGCACCTGCTGATCTACCGCCTGCGGCCTGACGTTCGCGCCGTGGTGCATGCGCATCCGCCCACCGCGACCGGCTTTGCCGCCGCCGGCATGGCGCTCGATCAGCCGCTGGTGTCTGAGGTGGTCATTAACCTGGGCGCCATACCGCTGGCGCTCTATGGCACGCCCGGCACGCCTGAGCTGGCAGCCTCCATTGAGCCGCTGGTGCCGGTGCATGATGCTATCCTGCTCGCCAACCACGGCGCCGTGACCTACGGCCGCGACCTGCTCAATGCCTTTATGAAAATGGAAACGGTGGAGCACTTTGCGCGTATCGCCCTGACGGCGCACCTCTTAGGCCGGCAATGCCCGCTCACCGCCGAGCAGATCAGCCGGCTGGCCGAGGCCCGCGACCGCTACCTGGCCAGTGCCACCGAAAAACCCCAGATCACGGAAGGCGAACGGATTGAGTGACTTAGCCGTTCAACAATTCCTCCCGTTTCCGAATATCGAAACCGAATCTCAGCCGTCTAACCCTGGTTGGCGGCTTTCGGCGTGGAACTGCACAAGCCCGGAATCCGTACCTCTGTCCAATGCACGATCCTGAGTACATCCTTGCCAACTCGGGGCACCGGCCGTGGCCTGTGCCTAAGCGCGCCTGGGCCATCCGCATGGCGTGGCGCAACCTGCTGTTTGCGCACTGGCCGGTCGCCGCGCAACAACTGCGGCCGCTGGTCCCTGAGCCGCTTACGATTGATGAATTCAACGGCAGCGCCTGGATTGCGGTTACGCCCTTCACCATGGACCTGCACGTGCGCAAGGTCCCGGTGCTGAAGAACACGCCTGAGCTCAACGTGCGCACCTACGTCCGCTACCAGGACAAGCCCGGGGTATTTTTCTTCAGCCTGGATTTGTCGAGCGCGATGGGAGTGTGGGGAGCGCGCGTAGGCTTTGGCCTGCCTTACTGGAAGGCGACCATGCAGGCCAGGATTTCCCGCCGCATGCAGACCGGCGATGCCGATGAGTGGATTGCGTTTCAATCGCAGCGCGCCACCGGGCCGGCCGAATTCCGCGCGCGTTATCGCCATAACGGCACGGCGCCCACGGCTCCGCAGCCCGGTTCCCTCGAATATTTCCTGACCGAGCGCTACTGCCTTTACAACGTGGAAAAAGGCAAGGTATATCGCTCTGACATTGCGCATCTTCCCTGGCCGCTGCAGACCGCGGAAGCCACCGTGGAGCGCAATACCGTGACGGAGGCTGCAGGCATCAAGTTGGCCGCGGGGGAACCGCTGCTGCACTTTGCGCGCGAGCTTGATGTTCTGTGCTGGACCCCGAAGCGCGCCTGATCCGGCCAATGGTGGTCGTGGTCGCGCCCGCGTTGCAGGGTTTCCTGGCGGCCTTTGCGCCTTCGAGGCGAATGCTCCGCTCCGCGGCGGAAACCCGAGCGTTTTTTGGAGCTATTCCCCGGCTACTGGTTCACCGGTATCTTGATGATCTTCTTCTGAATTGCGTAAGTAACGAGCTGGGCTTTGTTATGGATATCGAGCTTGCGCATCAGGTTGAACTTGTGAGCTTCAACCGTCTTCACGCTCAGGCCCAGCAGCACGGCAATTTCCTTCACCGAATTGCCTTCTGCCAGCAGCTTCAGGATCTCGCGCTCGCGCGGCGTCAGGGTTGAAATGCGCGGGCGCATCTTGGCGTCGCGCACGCGCGCGCGGAAGTCTTCCACCAGCTTGCCGAGCACCTGTGAGCTCAGGTACTTGCCGCCTTTATAGACATCGCGGACGGCGGTGACGAGCTGCGGCGCCGGCGTATCTTTCAGCACGTAGCCGGCAGCGCCGACCTCAAGACACTGCACCAGGTAGTCTTCGTCCTCATACATGGTGAGGAACAGCACCTTGGTTTCGGGGCGGTTCTTCTTGATGTGGCGCGCTGCTTCGAACGAGGACAGGCCGGGCATGCCGATATCCATCAGCACCACGTCAGGCCGCAGGTCGCGCGCCTTTTCCACGGCGTCACCGGCATCGGCGGCTTCACCGATGACTTCAAAATCGCTTTCGCTCTCCAGCAGGCGGCGAACGCCCTGGCGGAACAGCGTGTGGTCATCAACGAGCAAGCATTTAATTTTTGGCATTTGCGCTTCCTGAGTTCACTGCCACCAGTGCGCGGCCCGCGCCCTGCGCCCTTGCCTCCGGCTTCGCCTCGTAGGCGACCGGCCAGGACAACGAATTCACCAGCATGGGCTGGGGCATTTCTGAAGGGTCGTGCCGTTCGGCGGCAGGAATCAACACCTCAATCCGCGTACCCTGCCCCTTGGTAGAGCAGATGCGTACTGACCCTCCAAAGGCAGCCACACGCTCTTTCAATCCTGCCAGGCCAAACGAATGACCTTGCGAGGCTTTGCGGTTCGACATGGCCACTCCGATGCCAACGCCGTCATCCTCAATGAGCACGCGGACCGTTTCGCCGTCGCGGACCACCTGCACCGAAGCGTTCTGCGCCCTGGCGTGCTTGGCCACGTTGTGCAGCGCCTCCTGCACTACGCGGTAGATGGCGGTTTCTTTTTCCGGGGCCAGGCGGCCTACGTCGTCGCCGAACATGACTTTTACATTCACACCCGTGGCCTTGGCCGTCTCCTTGGCTTCCTTGCGGACGGCTGACACCAGGCCCAGTTCCTGCAGCACCAGCGGTGAAAGCTTGGCAATGATGCGGCGCAGCCCGAGCACGGTGCGGTCAACCACTTCCATGGTTTCGCGCAGCTTGCTGCGCGCCGCCGGCGCCTTGAGCGATTTTTCAAGCATGCTCAGGTACAGCCGGATGACCATCATGCCCTGGCCGGTATCGTCATGCAGCTCGCGACTGATGCGCTTGCGTTCTTCTTCCTGCACGCGCAGCAAGTGCCCTGAAAGTTCGGCAATCACGGCCTCGCGTTCGCGCAAGGCCTCAGTCATGCGGGCGCGCTCAATCGCCAGGGCTGAACGATCGGCCAGCGAACGCAGCAGGTCGCGCTCCTTGGGCAGCCACTCGTAATAAGGCTTGCTGAAGCCGATGACCATTACGCCCAGCACGCCGGCCGTGGCCGTGGCCAGCGGCACGCCCCACAGCGAGGCTGCGCGCTCTTTCATCGACCGGCTGATCAGCCGCTCTTCGTAGCGGGTATCGAGCACCAGCTCAGGCTGGCCCGATTGCGCAATGCCGCCGCTGAAGCCTTCCCCGATGGGGATTGAGAGGCCGTAGTCTTCCACGTCAAGCCCGATGCCGGCCTGCAGGCCGAGCTGCTGGCCTTCGCTGTCTTTCAGCATCAGCGCGCCGGTGGTGGCGCCGAAGGTCTGCGTCGAAACCTGCAACGCCTTGTTCAGCAGCGCTGCCAGGCTGGGCGCCGACAGTTCAGCGTCAAGAATCGACAGCAGCGCCTCAGATTCAGAGTTCTTGGCGTCAAAATATGCGCCCGAAACATAGACGAACGTAGCTGACCGAAGCGTATCCAGGGCGGCCGTAGCCTCAGCTTTGCGCGCGGCGAAGATGCGTTCCAGGTGCGGCTCGCAGTGTGCCTGGTAAATTTCAAGCGAGCGCGCCACCGCGCGGGTATCGACATCGAGCTTGGCCAGCCGCTTGGAGTAGTAGGAAACGTTCTCAAAAAACGGGGCAAAGTCGCCCTGGCAAAAATACGAGCAGCCGGTATCGAGAGTAAGGCGCTTAAGCGCGGCCTGGGTACGCGGATCGAAGCCAAACTCCTGGCTTAACTGCTCTCGCCAGGCGGCCGTGATATCGGGAAAATGGATTTGAAGGGCCTTGGCAACTTCAACAATCAGCGCCCGAGAGCGCTCGTTTAGTGGGGAAACCGCTGACATTGAACTCCGCTGGGACGAACAGGATACTTAGAAGGGCGCCAAACTCAAGATTTACAAGAATGTAAACTCAAACGCGCAACAACTACCCAGATTGTACCGCCGCCCACCTTAGAAGTCCACCTTAGAAGCCTGGCTAAGATTTACCGCGCAGTATACAAGTGTTTTGCTTATAACGAGTTGCTGGCCTAAGATTTTTTCGGCTGCAGCTCCGGCATGGCGGCGCCGTGGCTGCTCTGGCCAGAGAACACCCGTGACACGCCCCTGACCACCCGGCGCATGGGCAGCTCTGCCGCGCCTTCCCCGCGGCGCTCGGTCAGGAACAGCTCTCCGGCTTTGCTGCTGCGGAAAAACCAGCGGCGAAGCAGGGCCAGGTGGTCGGCCGGTTCACCGGAGGCGAGGCTGGCCGCGGGCGGAGCCTGCTCCAGGGCATCGGCGATGCGCGCCTCCATCGAGATGGGCTGGCGCGAGATGGGCTGGCGCGAGATCGGCTGCCGCGACTGTGGCTGCCGCTGGCCCGCCTCAGGCGCGAGCAGCTCGCCGGCAGCATCCCTGGCGATGATGAAATCAAAGGGCTCGCCGATGGCGCCATGCTCGATGCGGAAGAACTTCACCGCTCCGGGCGTGGCGGAAGGCTGGATCATCAAGCCGTTGAGTTCGTCGATGCGGCGGGCGATTTCAGGGCGCTGGCCGGCGGCCTCGGCAGCTTTGCCCAGCCGGGCGTGGAGCGATGCGGCATTTTCAAAGTCCAGGTCGCGCGAGGCGTGATCGCGCTGCGCTTCAAGTTCGTGGTAGAGCGATTCACCCGCCGAATCCAGGTAACGCTGAACCCGCCTGACTTCTTCGGTGTACTGCTCATCGCTGCAGCCGCGAAAGCACGGGGCCAGGCACATCTTCATTTCCGAATAAATGCAGCCGGGGAACGCCGGGTCGGGGTTCAGGTCGTCAGGGCAGCGGCGAATGCGAAACAGGTCGAGCGAATCGTTCAGGAATTTCTCGGCGGCTGGGCGCGAAGCAAACGGACCGTAATAAATCGAAGGCCCGCGGAGGCGGCCGAGCTTGGTAGTGACGTAGGCGCGAGGGTAAGGATTAGCGAGATCAAACTTGACCAGCGGCGCCGGGCGCAGCCGCAGGCGCTCGCGATAACGCTCGGGATAATAGCGGCGCAGCACCCGATAGAGCACCAGTTGCGCCTCAAAATCTGACCCTGCCGGCCAGTATTCGAGGCGCGCCGCGCGGTCGCGCAAATTGAGCCCGCGGGTGGGGGCGGCGGCGCCAGGCGGCGGTTCGCCGGGCAAGGTGCCGGCCGGCGCAGTTGGGCTGCGCAACAGGCGCAAAAGGCGGCGGCGCAGGTTGGTAGAGCGGCTGACATAAGGCGCTCCGCCGGCGTGCCCGTGCAGCGCGAACACGGCAGCGCCCGCCGGTACGGCAGCGAAGAACTCCAGGTCATGCTGCGGCGAAAATTCGAGCGTAGGCATGCGGGCTGCTGGCTACAGGCTACTGTGTCGGCTAAAATAAACCTAGAGTGCCCATGAATGCTGATTTAGGAAGACTTTTGTCGCTGCAGGCGGCGGACCGCGAAATTGCGCGCCTGCGGGATGAAATTGCCGCGCTGCCCAAGCGCATCTCTGACGTTGAAGCCAAACTCACCACTGCCCGGGCCCAGGTAGAGAACGCGCGCGGAAAAATCAAGGCCGGCGAAAGCGCGCGCCGCAAGTACGAAGCTGACATCCAGGCGGAGCGGCAAAAGATTTCAAAGTATCGCGACCAGTCGCTCGAAGTGAAAACCAACGAGCAGTACAAGGCGCTGCTGCACGAGATCAGCTTCGCGGAACAGACGATTCGCTCCGCCGAAGACAAGATCCTGGAAACCATGGTCGAAGCTGAAGACCAGGAGAAGCTGGTGCGCGCCGCGGAAGCGGAGCTGAAAGCGCAGACCGCAATCATTGAGCGCGAAAAGGCGGAAGTGCGCGCGCGAACCAGCGACGATGAGCGCGAGCTGGCGGAATGGACCGGCAAGCGCAACCAGCTCCGCAGCGACATTAATGCCGACACGCTGGCGCACTACGACCGCGTGCTTCGCCTGCGCGGCAGCGGCGTGGCTGAAGTGCGCGACGGCAAGTGCTCCGCCTGCAACGTGCTGCTGCGCCCGCAGGAACTGCAGGAGGTCATGACCCAGGAAGCGGTGATGACCTGCAATTCGTGCGGCAGGATCCTGGTTGTCACCGAGCCGCCGGCGCGGCCCGCCCCCAAACCTGAAGCACAGCCGGCTGCGGAAGCTTCTGCCTGAAGCTGCGCGCACCGCTACAGCACTTTTTCAGAATTTCTACCGCAAAACGCGCCGCGCGATCATCCGGCGCGCGGGCATGACTTTCATTGCGATTCAATTAGCGATTGCCTGCCGGGCTTACGGCCGCGGCCGCCCGCAATGTGGGCGCTGTGGTTAAATTCCAGCTTGCCTCGCCCACGCCAAGAGACCGGCAATTTGAGCATGACGATCAGCGCCCGCGCCGCCGAGCGGCTGCGTTCCGGACACGTGTGGGTGTTCAAGTCAGATGTCGTAAGCGGCGGCGGCTCGCCGGCCGGTGCCGTGGTTGATGTGGCTGATGAACGCGGGCGGCCGCTCGGCACCGCGCTTTACAGCAACTCATCGGTGATTGCGCTGCGCCTGGTCAGCCGCGAACCGCTGGCCGCAGCCGAGGTAGTTGGCAGGCTTGTGGCCGAACGCTTGCGCGCCGCCATTGCTTACCGGGAAAGGCTGGTGCGCAGCACCGACGCCTATCGCATCGCCTTCAGCGAAGCCGATGGGCTGCCGGGGTTGATCGTCGACCGTTATAACGATCTGCTGGCGCTGCAGGTCACGACCCAGGCTTTCGACCGCGAGGAGCTTCGCGGTGCTGTGGTGCGCGAGCTGGTTCGGGTGCCGGGGCCGCGTGCAATCTTCGAGCGGGTTGACGCGCGCATCCGGGCACTCGAGCAGTTGCCGCCTCTTCATGACCGCTTGATCTGGCCTGCGGCCGAGCGTGAAACCTCAGCCGCCGAGGCGGCGAATCCAAAGACCATTTTTTCGTTGAGCGGCGTGCGCTTCCGCTTTGACGCGCTGGCCGGCCAGAAGACCGGCGCGTTCCTCGATCAGCGCGAGAACTATGCCGCCCTGGAGCGCTACGCCCGGGGCACGGCCTTGGATTGTTTCTGCTACCAGGGCGGCTTCGCATTGCACCTGGCGCGCGCCTGCCAAAGCGTTACGGGCGTCGATTCGTCGCGGCCGGCGCTAGAAATCGCCGGGCAGAATGCGCAGCTCAATTCCCGCGAAATAGAGTGGATCGAAGCCAACGCCTTCGACCTGCTCAAGGACTACGCGGCTGCGCGCCGGCAATACGACACCATCGTGCTCGACCCGCCGGCATTCGCCAAAAGCCGGGCGTCGGTGCCGACCGCGCTGCGCGGATACAAAGAGTTGAACCTGCGCGCGCTCAAAATGCTTGGCCGAGGCGGAATCCTGGCCACCTGCTCGTGCTCGCATCACGTTTCCGAAGCTGATTTTGTGGCAATGCTGGCCTCGGCAGCAGCCGACTCCGGCCGCGTAGTTCGGGTTCTGGAGCACCGGGGCGCGGCGCTCGACCACCCCGCCATCGCGACTATTCCGGAGACGTCGTACCTCAAGTGCCTGATCTGCTGCGTAAGTTAGCGACGTATGTGGTTGAAAAAAATGGAAATATATTTTCTTCCCAATAGTTGACAACATCTCACTAAGATTTTATTATCTAAGCATACTAAGGCGGGAGTACTCCGCCGAGAAATTCTTGAAAGCATTTGTTTGAGGAGGCATGCAATGGCAATTACTCGTTGGGACCCCTTCCGTGAACTTTACAGCCTTCAGAACCAGTTGAACCGCCTGTTCCAGGACAGCTACGGCACGCAGCCAGCTTCCGGGCAGAGCGATGAGTTCCTGGCGACCAGCAGCTTCGTTCCGCCGGTTGACGTGTACGAAGATGAGCACAGCGTGTTCATCCGGGCTGAGGTGCCGGGCATTGACCCGAATGACCTCGATATCCGGGTGGAGAACAACGTTCTGACGGTGCGCGGCGAGCGCAAGTGGAACAAGGAAGAGAAAGAAGAGAACTTCCATCGGGTGGAGCGGCGCTATGGCTCGTTCGCGCGTTC
>JAJPJZ010000333.1 GCA_021323935.1 Terriglobia bacterium
GCCCGCGATCGTCACGCAAATCGACGTGGATGGCGTGAAGCAATACGAAGTGGCCGGCAGCAGCGTGAACACCGCGCTTGCGCTCGCCACCGGGACGCACCGCATTACCGTGCAGGCGCAGGATAGCGCCGGGGTGTTCAAGAGCACCCTGTACGCAACCGTCTCCTCGAGCAGCGGCGGCACCGGAACCTCAGGCGGTGGTTCGGGATCAGGCGGCGGCTCGGGTTCGGGAGGTTCGGGAGGCACGGGCGGTTCGGGCGGCGGTACACCGACGGTTACGATTTCGTCGCCGGCTAATGGTGCGACGGTCGCCTCACCCGTTCATGTGACCGCGACCGCAAGCGATGCCACCCCGGTCCGCTTCATGCAGGTTTACCTCGATGGCGTAAAGGTTTACGAAGTCACCGGCACCGCGCAGCTCGATACTTCACTCGCCATGAGTTCCGGCGCGCATCGCCTGACGGTGCAGGCGGGCGACGGCACATTGCTCTTCAAGAGCACGGAAAACATCACCGTGCCGTAAAGCCAATTCAGGTGTTTCGTGAATGCGCGCTGCTTCACCGGCAGCGCGCCTTCTTTTGCGCCGGTTTGCCCAATCAAAATCTTCTGACAAACCGCCGAATTCGAATACTATAACGGGCACGTCACCGGTGTTGCAGGCTGCGCGCGGCAGTTGCGCAACGTCAAGAGCACAGTCCAGGCAAAACGAGGCACAATGAACCCGACAAGCATTTCTTCAAATGCGCGTGCCGACGCGCGCAAGGCCACCTTCATTTACCTCATCGTCGTGCTGGCATTCAGCGCTGTGCTGTGGGCGCTCATCATCCGCTCCGGGCACCTGAGCATGGGCCTGGGCATGGCAGTGATGGCGCTGATGTGGTGCCCGGCCCTGGCTGCCTTTGTGACCTGCCGCGTAATGGGCCGCTCCGTGCGCAGCCTGGCGTGGCGCTGGCCGGCAGGCCGATACGTCGCGGCGGCATATTTCCTGCCGATTGCTTATGCCGGGCTCGCCTACGCTGCGGTGTGGGCGCTGCGGCTGGGCGGTTGGAACTCGCCGTTTGTCGCCGCCGTCAAAGAGCGTTTCCAGCTTCCGGGTGTGCCGACCTGGGCCGTGATGGCGCTGTTTGTCATCTTCATGGCCACCGCCGGCGTGATTCGCAGCGTCGCCTCCGCGCTGGGTGAAGAAATCGGCTGGCGCGGCTTCCTGGTCCCCGAACTGGCCAAGCAGATGTCATTCACCAAGCTGAGCCTGCTGAGCGGAGTCATCTGGGCGGCCTGGCATTCTCCGCTGCTGCTGTTTGCCGACTACAACGCCGGCACTAATCGCTGGTACGCGCTGGGCTGCTTCGCCGCCATGGTGATTTCCTCCAGCTTCATGTTTGCCTGGCTGCGGCTGAAATCAGGCAGCCTGTGGACGGCCGCCCTGCTGCACGCCAGCCACAATCTTTTTGTGCAGGGCATCTTCGATAACTTCATGCTCAACACCGGCCGCACCTTGTGGTACACCACCGAATTCGGCGCCGCCATGGTGATCACCTGCGCCGGGTTCGCCCTGTATTTCTGGACTCGCCGCGGTGAAGTGGAATTGAGCCAGCGGTCGCCGGAGCCGGCAGTAGGCTTCGCGCAACAGACTGCGAGTTCGATGTAAGGCGCGAAGTCGCTCACCTGCGGTGGCTGATTTGTGATCAGGCCTAGACCAGTTGCACGCGATCCTTCAGGTCAAGGCCGGCGCGGCGAAGCAGGCTGGCAACCACATCGGCATTCAGGCGGCTGGCGTCAAATTCCACGCGCACCGTGCTCTCAAGATCGTTAAACGTGATGCGGCGAATGCCGTACACTTCGCGCACGCTGTCAAGCGCGCGCAGTTCGCGTGTTCCGGGCGCGGTTCCGTAGAGAAAGACTGCGTCAAGCTGGGTCATTCGGGTCCTGCCTGGTTCTTTATAGCACCCTGAGGCATCCACTACGAAGATGAGCGAACTTGCGCAGGATCCGGTTTGCGGCATGAAGGTCGATCCCGCCCGCGCGGCGGCGACCGTGGAGCACGCCGGAAAATCATTCTATTTTTGCGCCCGGAGCTGCGCCGCTAAGTTCCAGGCAAATCCCGAACACTACCTGCAGAACGGGCCGCGGCGGCACGCGCCTGCCGCTTCCGCAGGCCTGGTGCAGTTGGGCGCAAAGTCGGCGATGGTCCAGATTGCCGCAGCGCCTTCCACCGGCGGCGCTTCCCGCCCACCAGCGGCCACGGCGACCGCGGGCCTTTACACCTGCCCAATGCATCCTGAGGTCCGCCAATACGGCCCGGGCTCGTGCCCGGCGTGCGGCATGGCCCTTGATCCGGTGGATGCCACGGCCGCCGTTGACGATACCGAGAATCGACAGATGGCGCGCCGTTTGTGGGTGTGCGCCGCCCTCAGCGTTCCGCTGGCGGCATTCGCCATGGGCGGGATGTTCAGCATGAACTCCGCCGGAGTGTTTGGCGCCCGCGCACTCAACTGGGCCGAAATGGCCCTTGCGACTCCGGTTGTGCTTTGGGGCGCGTGGCCGTTCTTCCAGCGCGCCTGGGCCTCAGTAATTCATCGCAGCGCCAATATGTTCACGCTGATCGGCATGGGCATCGCCGCCGCCTATGGCTATAGCGTAGTGTCGACGGTTGCGCCCGGCGTGCTCCCTGCCGGCTTTCGCGGCTCGAGCGGGCAGGCGGAAGTTTATTTCGAAGTCGCCGCCTTCGTCACGGTCCTGGTGTTGCTCGGCCAGGTGCTGGAGCTCCGGGCACGCAACCGGACTTCGGCCGCAATCCGCTCGCTGCTCGATCTCACGCCCAAACAGGCGCGCCGCGTATGGCCTGACGGCAGGGAAGAAGAGGTCGCGCTTGAAACCGTGTTGGCCGGTGATTTGCTTCGCGTCCGCCCCGGAGAAACGGTCCCGGTCGATGGCATCGTGATCGAAGGCAGCAGCTCGATTGACGAATCCATGATCACGGGCGAAGCCATCCCGGTTGAAAAAGCCGCGGGCGCGCGCGTGATTGGCGCAAGCCTGAACACCACAGGATCGTTCATCATGCGCGCTGAGCAGGTAGGGCGAGAGACTGTGCTGGCGCAGATTGTTCAGCTCGTCAGCGATGCCCAGCGCAGCCGCGCGCCAATCCAGCGCCTGGCTGACCGCGTCGCCGGCTGGTTTGCGCCTGCCGTGATGATTGCGGCGGCCGTCACCTTCGTCGCCTGGGCGGCAATCGGGCCCGAGCCGCGGCTGGCGCACGCCCTGGTCAACGCCGTGGCTGTGCTGATCATCGCCTGCCCCTGCGCGCTCGGCCTGGCCACACCCATGGCCATTATGGTCGCCACCGGCCGCGGCGCACATGCGGGCGTGCTGGTGCGGAACGCCGAAGCCCTTGAAGCGCTGGGCCGGGTGGACACGCTGGTGCTCGACAAAACCGGCACCATCACCGAAGGCAAGCCACGCGTGGTCGAGATCAAAGCCGTTGCCGGTCTCGATGAAAGCGAAGTGTTGCGCCTGGCGGCGTCGCTGGAACGTGCCAGCGAGCATCCCCTGGCCTCGGCAATCGTCGCTGAAGCTGCCGCGCGCCAGGTGGCCTTGCAGAATCCCGCGGCTGTGCAGGCGCGCTCAGGCCTGGGCATTCTGGGTAACCTTGACGGCCGGCAGGTCGCAGTCGGAAACGCCGCGCTCATGGCTAGCCTGGGAATTGAATTGCCGGCTGCAACCGGCACGCCCGCCGTGCAAACCCTGGTCTATGTTTCGAGCGCTGGCCGTGCGCTTGGATCCCTCGCCATTGCTGACACCGTAAAGCCAACTTGTCTGACCGCAATTCGCGAGCTACGTGCCCACGGCCTTCACATCATGATGGTCACGGGCGATAACGCAGCGACCGCCGCCACAGTTGCCGCGGCTGTCGGCATCGCCGAGTTCACTGCCGAAGTTCTGCCCGGCGGCAAAGCGGAAGTGGTCCGCAAGCTTCGCGCGCAAGGTCATCGAGTCGCATTCGCGGGCGATGGCATCAAC
>JAJPJZ010000391.1 GCA_021323935.1 Terriglobia bacterium
CTGCCGACCCCGCTGACTGAAAAGCTGCTGGAAGCGCCGGTGACGTTGACCGCGCTTATGGTCGCCGCTCCCGTGCCGGTGTTCGTGATGGTTACCTGCTGCGAGCTGCTGCTGCCCACAGCCACCGACCCAAAGGTGAGGCTTGCCGGCGATACCGCAAGGGTTGCGGAGCCGCCGCCTGAGCCCGATCCAGATCCTGACCCGGAACCAGACCCGCTCTGGCCGGAAGAGCCCGTACTGCCGCAGCCCGCCAGGAGTGCGCAACACGCCAGGCCCGCTGCCAGAACTGCTGCAGATACCCGCTTCGATCGTCCCATCGACTTTCCTCCGTCACAAACGGCACTCGATTGATAACGCTACGGCTGCAGTGTGCAAGACTTCGGGGCGTTCCGACATAACCATCCGTCACCCGGAGGTCACGAAAGGACGGGATGGTATTCGCCGGTGGGCATGGCCTTCTCCGCAAGGCGATGATCCTGCGGCGCATAACCTGATCCAGAAACTCTGGTTGCGTTTGTAATGCCAAAATGAGACCGAACTTTGAGCCTTGATTTCAGTGATTTACAGAGGAATTCCTACGACAGGGGCCGAACCGTAGAGCAGTTTCTGCCGGGGGCCGGGAAATAAAGCGGCTGGTGAGGCGATTGTAAGGTCCGCAAGCGAGTGGGACAAATGTTTTCACACTTTGTCAAAGAAGTTGCGCCGACCACTTCAGGCAAACCCGTGAGATCGGGCGCCGAGAGCTCATATCGGCCACAAATCAAAACAGTTACGCGACCGTGGCGGAGGCATTGAGGCGGAATTCAGATTGCAACCATTCATAGGCTCACTAATCCAGCAGGAGTTGCCTGACTTGAAATCCTCACGTCGCTTCGGCGGCCTTGTGCTGTCCGCGTCTTTATTTGCTTGCCTTTTGCTCACATCCCAAGCCTGGGGCGCGATCACAATTGATGTAAACGCGTCGTTCGACCAAAATTCCGCAAAATCGACGGTGACCTCGCCGGCATTTTCGACCGCGGAAGGCAATGAACTGCTGTTGGCCTTCATTTCCACCGACTATCTCTCTGGAACGAACACCCAGGTGAGCAGTGTTGCGGGCGGCGGCCTGACCTGGACGCTGGTGGTGCGCAGCAACGCGCAGCAAGGCACGTCGGAGATATGGCGCGCGTTTGCCACGGCGCCGTTGAGCGGGGCCAGCGTGACGGCCACGCTCTCGCACAGCGTGGTTTCAACCATCACGGTGATGAGCTTTACTGGCGTGAACACGTCGGGCACGAACGGCTCGGGAGCGATCGGCGCGACCAAGGCGGCCAGCGCATCTGCGGGCGCACCGACAGCGACGCTGGTCACGCAGCAGAGCAACTCGCTGGTCGTGGGCGTCGGCAATGATTGGGACAACGCGATCCAGCGCGTACCCGGCTCGGGCCAGGTGCTGGTGCACCAGTTGCTTTCCTCCACTGGTGACACCTACTGGGTGCAGATGCAAACGGCCACGACGCCGCTCAGCGGAACCAGCGTCACGATCAATGACACGGCTCCGACCGGCGACCGCTACAACCTTGCCATTGCGGAAATTGTCGCTGCCAGCGTTACGGGGCCATCCTCAACCATTTCAGGCACGCTGAGCCCGGCCGCACTGGTGAGCGGCTCAACCATCACGCTGACTTTGCCGGGCGGCGGCACAACCACCGCTTCGCCTGACGCGTCGGGGAGCTACAGCTTCGGCAGCCTGGCCGACGGCACCTACACGGTCACGCCAAGCAAAGCGGGGCAAACCTTCTTACCCGCAAGCCAGAGCGTGACGGTAGCAGGCAGCAGCGTGGCCGGCATCAATTTTGCTCTGCAGACGTGGAGCATCTCAGGAAGCGTGAGCACCAACGCGATTGCCGGGACCACGGTGGCGCTAAGCGGGGCAGCGAGCGCGACGGCCACGCCCGACAGCTCAGGCAACTTCAGCTTCGGGGGATTGCCCAACGGCTCATACACGGTGACGCCGAGCAATTCGGGATTTAATTTCACGCCGGTAAACCAGGCGGTCACGCTTTCGGGAGCGAACGCCAGCGGCGTTGCATTCACCGCCACGGCAAAGCCGACGTACAGCATTTCAGGAACAATTTCGCCGTCATCGATGGGAGCAGGCGCGGTGGTTTCACTTACCGGCGCTGCAACCGCTACCACCACGGCAGATAGCGGCGGCAATTACAGCTTCAACGGCCTGTCGAACGGCAGCTACACGGTCACGCCCAGCCTGACGGGAGTGGCGTTCACGCCGCCCTCGCAGCCGGCGACCATCAACGGGGCGTCAGCGGCAAACGTGAACTTTACCGCGCAGGCCGCGCCTACGCTTTACTTCGGAATTGATGCGACCGTCTCCGCCGATGCGGCCTCGGCGGCCAGCACGATTACGAGCCCGGCGATTTCAACCACCGCCGGAAACGAGTTGCTGCTGGCGTTCATCGCGACCGATTATTTATCGGGCTCGAACACCACCGTTACGGCGGTTTCCGGAGGCTCGCTTACCTGGACACTGGTGAAGCGCGCCAACGCCCAGAGCGGAACCTCAGAAATCTGGCGCGCATTCGCTCCTTCGCAACTCTCAAGCGTGACGGTGACGGCGACGCTTTCGCAAAAAGTGCTTTCGACCATCACGGTCGTGACGTTTACGGGAGCCGATCCTTCAGGCACGAATGGATCAGGCGCGATTGGCGCCACGCTGGCCGCGAGCGCATCAAAAGGCGCGCCAACCGGCAGCGTGGTGACGACCCGCAACGGCTCGTGGGTGTTCGGAGTGGGCAATGACTTCGATAACGCAATTCCGCGCACCATGGGCAGCGGGCAAACCGAAATTCATGAGTTCCTGACCGATACCGGCGACACCTACTGGGTGCAGCGGCAAAACAGCCCGACACCGGCCAGCGGCACGACCGTGACAATCAACGACACCGCGCCAACCGGCGATCGCTACAACCTGGCGATCGTGGAGGTGTTGCCTTCGCCGAATGCCGGGGGGGGCGCAACGCCGCCGACCGTCAATTTGACCTCACCGGCCCCGTTCGCGAGCGTGGCGGGCAATACCAGCGTTACGGCCAACGCGAGCTCGCAGGGTTCGACCATCACCAGCGTGCAGTTCATGCTGGACCAGGCCAACCTGGGAGCCGCCGTTACTTCGCCGCCCTACAGCATTACGTGGAACACCACGACCGCAACGGCGGGCACGCACACGCTTTCGGCCGTGGCTTACAATTCGGCCGGGCTGAGCGCCAGCTCCAGCTCCATTACCGTGACGGTGGACAACTCGGGCAATACAGCAGTGGTGGGGAGCTGGTCACAGCCGGTGAACCTGCCGGCAGTGGCGGTCAACCTGGTGCTGCTGAAGAACAACAAGCTGCTGTTCTACCAGGACGGTTCCACTCCCACGGTTTGGGACTACCAGAACAACGTGTTTACCAGCGTTCCGGCGCCCACCGACCTGTTCTGCTCAGGGCACGCTCTGCTGGCTGACGGCCGCGTGCTGGTGATCGGCGGATACGGCGGCGGCTCAGGCAAAATCGGAATTCCGAACGCCGAGATCTTTGATCCTTCGAACAACAGTTGGACGGTGGTGCCGAAGATGGCCTACTCGCGCTGGTATCCGACGGCGACGACGCTGGCGGACGGAAGGATCATCGTGATGGGCGGCTGGCAGACCACCGACCATTCGAATGCCGGCATTCCGGAAATCTACGATCCTTCGACCAACACTTGGACGCAGCTGACGGCGGCCAATAATCCGTTCGAGACCTATCCGTTCATCTTCCAGCTTCCGGACGGCCGGCTGATCCACGTGAACGGCTCGGAGTACGCAACCGTCACTGACATCCTGAACGTCGGGACGCAAAGCTGGTCCACGATCGATCCGAACATCAGGGACGGCGCGAGCGCGGTGATGTACCTGCCCAACAAGATCATGAAGGCGGGAAGCGCAACCGACAGCCAGAACACCGGGCCGTCATCGAACACGACGTTCACGCTCGATATGACGCAAGCTTCACCGGCGTGGGTGCAGGCGCCTTCGATGGCATATCCGCGCAGCTTCATGAACCTGACGGAACTGCCGGATGGCACCGTGCTGGCGACAGGCGGCGAAACCGACAAGAACGGCGGCAACATTGCCAATGCGGTGTACGCGGCAGAGTTGTGGTCGCCGACTACGCAAACCTGGACCACGATGGCCTCGATGCATACGCCGCGCGAATACCATGGCACGGCGCTGCTGCTGCCCGATGGCCGCGTGCTGGAATCCGGGATGGGCGCCGATTTTGGCAACGTGCCTGACGAGAAAACGGCGGAATTTTATTCTCCGCCATACTTGTTCAAGGGCGCGCGGCCCACGATCACGCAGGCGCCCTCGCAGATTACGTATGGGCAGAGCTTCTTTGTCGCGACGCCGGACGGTGCATCGATCTCGACCGCGGTGCTGATCAGGACCGGTGCGGTCACGCACTTCTTCGATCAGAACACGCACTATGTGCCGGTCACCTTCCAGCAGACGCAGGGCGGGCTGACTGTCACGGCGCCGGCCAACAGCAACCAGGCCCCTCCCGGGTACTACATGCTGTTCATCGTGAACTCGAATGGAGTTCCGTCAGTGGCGCCGTTCGTGCAATTGCAGTAGGGCGACCAATCCGGCCAGATACTCAGGGCCCGCATGTAAAGCATGCGAGGCCCTGATTTTTCGCCGGCGTGCGGCGCGCAGCTACAATCGCTGGAGTGAAGCGATTTGTCATGCTGGTGATCGTGATTGCTGCGGTAGTCGCGGCGGCACGATCGGCATCGTTGCTGGTCATCAACAAGCCGCAGAAATCTGACGCCATTGTGATCATGGGTGGCGACAGCAACGATCGGCGTTACTGGAGCGGCATCGAGCTGCTGCGTGCCGGCTACGCGCCTGAGATGTTTGTCGATGCCCGCGCCGACGCCATGGTGTGGGGACACACTGCGGCGGAGCGCGCCGCGGCCTTCATTGCTGAAAGCGGGGGCGATCTGCGGCCGCACGTCCATGTGTGCGCGATTCGCGCCGATTCGACGCGCGGGGAAGCAGACTACCTGCGCGGGTGCCTGGCGCCGCTGCATCCGCAAGCGGTGCTGATCGTGACCTCCGACTATCACACCCGCCGCGCCCTCTCCATCGCGCGCCACGTGATGCCGCAGTATCGCTGGTCGGCTGCCGCTACCAGTGACGACTCGGAGTTCGGCGTGCGATGGTGGCAGCACCGCGCCTGGGCGAAGACGAATCTGCTGGAATGGCAGCGCCTGGCGTGGTGGCAGGCAGTAGAACGATGGCGGTCGTAGGCTCACTTGATTAAGCTGGTTGAACGCCGATGTACATCGTGACCGTAGCCGAGATGCGCGAAATTGACCGCCGCACGGCGGAAGAGTTCGGCATTCCCTCGCTCACGCTGATGGAAAATGCCGGCTCGGCGGTCGCTGAGTTCTGCCTGCGCGAACACCCGCGCACCGAAAGCGCCGGCGTGATCTGCGGCAAAGGCAACAATGGCGGCGATGGCCTGGTTGCCGCGCGCAAGCTGCATGAGGCCGGGAAGACCGTTCGTGTCCTGCTGCTCGCCGATCCTGCTGACGTGCCGGGTGACGCTGCCGCGATGCTCAAGCGCTTGCCGGTAGAGCCAGTGATCGCGAAAACCCAAGACGAGCTGAAAAGCAGCGGCGCGCAGCAGGTGTTCGGTTGCGATTTGCTTGTCGATGCGATCTTAGGCACGGGTTTCAAGCCGCCGCTGAATGACCTGTATCGTTCGGCAGTTCACGCAATCTCGAGCGCGCAGTGCGGCAGAGTGTGTGTTGACGTTCCGAGCGGAGTGGATGCCGATAATAAAGTGGAGGTGCCCCCAGGCGAGCGCGTGAATGGCGGCGACATCGTTACATTTACCGCGCCCAAACCGTTCCACGTCTATGGAGTCACGCGCGGGCAGGTCGTGGTTGCCGAGATCGGATCGCCGCAGCAGGCTGTCCGATCAACGCTTGGGCAACGGTTGACGACGGCGGGAGACATTCTGGCGGCGGTTGCGGCTCGCAATCAGTACGGCAACAAAGGCGACTACGGGCACGTGCTGTTCATTGGAGGTTCGCTGGGGAAAGCGGGAGCTGCTGCGATGGCAGGAATGGCGGCGCTCCGCGCAGGTGCGGGATTGGTGACAGTTGCTTGCCCGCGTTCTGTGGTTGCGATTGTCAGCAGCTTTGCCCCGGAATTGATGGTCGAGCCCCTGCCCGAAACCGCGGAAGGCTCCATCGCGCTCGCGGCGCTCGAAAGCGGCAAAGTGCAGCAGCTTGCGAAAGGAAAAACTGTGGTTGCGATCGGGCCGGGAGCCACGCGCAACCCGGAGACGGCTGAGTTCATTCGTGCCACTGTCAAGCAATGTTCAGTGCCGGTGGTGCTTGATGCCGATGGCCTCAACGCATTCGAAGCGCATGCCGATGAACTTGACGGCAGCCGGCGCGCATTAGTGCTGACGCCCCATCCCGGCGAGATGTCGCGCCTGACGAAAATTCCGATTGCTGAGCTCTCGGATTTTCCACCGCGGTGGCTGCAGCAGGAACGCGTGGATGCTGCGCAAAAGTTTGCGACCAGCCACGCGGCTCATGTTGTGCTGAAGGGCTCGCGCAGTGTGGTCGCGTGCGCAGGCGGCGAGGTGTGGATTAATCCTACGGGAAATCCGGGCATGGCGACCGGCGGCACGGGCGATATCCTGACGGGAGTGATTGCCGCATGCATCGCGCGAGTGCAAGCTGGTGCGCGGCGCACCGCCGTCGCGGCTGAGCCGGTCGATGGCGCGGTTCGGGGCGCCGTTTACCTGCATGGACTGGCGGGCGATTTTGCGGCCGCCCGCTACGGCGAGCATCCGATGATTGCCACGGATCTGCTGGCCTGCATGCCGGCGGCATTCAAAGCTGCAGAGAAACAAGTAATGCCAGGAGTTACCTGGATACGCGGCGTGCCGCGGGCGCGACGGTGTTGAGAACAGAGAGATGACTGCGCTCGGAATGACAACCCAGTACCGAAGCTGCTCTGCTGACGAAACGATTGCGCTTGGCCGCCGCCTTGCGGCGCAACTTGCGCCACCGAAGCTCGTGCTGTTGCGCGGCGAGCTTGGCGCAGGGAAGACCACGTTGGTGAAGGGAATTGCCGAGGCTTTCGGCGCGGCCGGGCAGGAGGAAGTCACCAGCCCCACGTTCACGCTGATTCACGAGTATCGCGGCGCTGATGTAACGATTTACCACATCGATCTCTATCGCATCGAAACTGAACGTGAACTTGCCACGCTCGGCATTGACGACCTACTGCGCGACCAGCGCAACCTGGTGCTGATTGAGTGGGGCGAAAAGTTTGCACGCTTCGCCGAAGAACGAGACCTTGAGGTCAGCTTTGAGCGCATCGCCGAAGATGAGCGCGAGATCACGGTGAGTCAACGCTGATCGCGAGCCGAGAGCAGTCGCCGCCCCCGGCGGCGCGCGGTCAAAATCCCATGATGTTGTAGCCGCAATCCACGTAGATGGTTTCGCCCGTAATGCCGGTGGCCAAATCGCTGGCCAGGAACAGCGCCGTGCTGCCGACTTCGGCGGTGTCGATGTTGCGCTGCAGCGGCGAGCGCTCGGCTTGCATTTTCAACATCTCACCCAGGCCGGAGATGCCGCGCGCCGCAAGAGTTTTGATAGGCCCGGCGGAAATTGCATTCACGCGAATGCGGTGCTTGCCCAAGTCAAATGCTAGGTAGCGGACGCTGGCTTCCAGTGCCGCCTTGGCCACGCCCATCACGTTGTAGCGCGGCACAACTTTTTCGGCGCCGTAGTAAGTTAGCGTGATGATGCTGCCGCCCTCGGTCATAAGCGGCGCGGCGGCGCGCGCCAGGGCCACCAGCGAATAGACGCTGACATCGTGCGCAATGCGAAAGCCTTCGCGCGTGGTCTGGACAAACTCGCCCTTCAATTCCTCTGCCGGCGCATAGGCCACGCTGTGGACCAGCACGTGCAGCTTGCCATAACGCTCGCGCAGGGTAGCAAAAAGCTGGTCGATCTCGCTGTCGCTGGAGACATCGCAGCGAAAACCTTCAGCGCCCGGCAATTCGGAGATCAGCTCGCGGGCCTCGAGCTCGAGCCGCTCGTTCTGGTACGTGACCGCCAACTGCGCCCCGGCGGCAGCGAGTTTTTGGGCGATCGCCCAGGCAATGCTTCGCTTGTTGGCGACACCGAACACAACCGCAGTACGGCCTTGCATGTTGATCATGGCCTTCCATAGTCAAACCTGCCGGCAAGGTACGTCAATAGGCGGAAAGAGGGTCAGGCGGTATCGCGTTGTTGGTCGAGGGGGCGGAGCGAGGCGACCAGCTCAAGGTCGCGAGTGGAATCGCCCAGCGCTTCGAGCGAGCGGCGCATCTCGGCTGTCTGGCGCAGGCGTTCGGAGCGCGCGCGCGCCTGCATCGCAGCGTCGAACTGGCGAAGCAGGTTCTGCAGCAGGTCATCGCAACGGCGGCTAAGCTGCTCGACGACGCCGGTGTAGTCGAGCGCGGCAGCGCGGTGCAGCCATCGCGCGGAGAGCTCCAGGTTGCGCTGCACTCCGGCCCCGTGTTCGTAGATCATGGCCAGCATGTAGGCGGCGTCGGCATTGTCGTTTTCAGCGGCGTGCGACAGCAACGCGATTGCCCGGTCGGGAGCCAGGGGGAGCAGCTCAAGCTTGCGATGAGTGTCCCGGGAAGCCATGCTACGGCTAGTGTTTCGCTAAGCAGAGGCGGCGAGAAGTGGCTGACAGGGTCGGGCCGGGATAGCGTGCCATTTTAGAATGGCAGTTCCGCTTTTAATGTTATGTCGTGGCACGACATATATGCTGTTTCAGCGCTGGAACAGCTTGTAAAGCATCAGGTAGATCATCACGCCGGTCACAGAAACATACAGCCATACCGGGTAGGTCCAGCGGGCGATGGCGCGATGCCGGTCGAAGCGCTCGCGCAGGCCGCGGGCGAGCGTCAGCAGGACCAGCGGCGGCGTCGCCGCAGCCAGCAGCGTGTGCGAGGTCAAAATTGTGAAATACACCGGGCGCGACCACCCCTGGCCGCGAAAATGAATGCTGCCGACGTGCGCGTGATAGAAGAGGTAAGAAGCAAAGAACAGGGTTGACGCCCCGACCGCCGCGATCATGCAGGCGCGATGCGCGCGCAGCTTGCCGAGGCGGATCAGGCGGCGGCCGGTCAGCAGCAACGTTGCGCTGGCGCCGTTCAGGACGGCGTTGGTGGCCGGCAGAATTGAGTAGGGAAGCTGCACGTCCTGGTTTACCTATCGCCCGCGTTGAGCGCGTGCTGCCGCTCAGGCCATGGCGCGGGTGCTGCGCTGGTTTGCGATCATGAAGGCGGCTACGAACAGCACCGCAGAGATTATGCCGAGCACCAGCACGGCCGTGGTCACGGAGAACTGCCCGGCCGCCGCGCTGGCCGGAAACAGCAGGCCGCGCAACGCTTCCACGCCATAGGTCAGCGGATTGGCGCGCATCAGCCCGCGCACCCAGATAGACGCGCCGGTCAAGGGAAACAGCGCACCTGAAACCAGCCACAGCGGGATCATGAGCAAGTTGATGATGGCGTGAAAGCCCTGGGTGGAATTCAGTTTCCAGGCAATCGCGAAGCCGAGGGTGGTGAGCGAGAACGCCACCATGGCGACTACAAGCGCAATCGCAAAAAACTGCGCCACGCCAAAGTGGATCCCGATGAATGGCGCAAACGCCAGGAACACCAGACCCTGCGCCGCGGAGAGCAACGTGCCGCCCAGCACTTTGCCGAGCACTATAACCGATCGGCTTACCGGGGCCACCAGCACTGAGAGCAAAAAGCCTTCGCGGCGATCTTCAATCACCGACATCATGGTGAAGATTGAAGTAAACAGCACGATCATGATGAGCGCGCCGGGGAAAAAGTAATCAAGGTAGCTCTGGCTGCCAGCAGCCCGAATCGAGCTGCCGAAACCTGAGCCAATCACGATCCAGAACAGCACGGGTGAAGCAATCACTCCCACGACCCGGCTGGGCTGGCGGTAGAAGCGCACGATCTCGCGCCACAGCAGCGACAACACCGGCAGCGCTCCGGCCCAGCTCGATCGGACCCCAACAACGGATTCGCGGGCTTGCCGCCGCTCGGCAGTGAATGTGGTTGACTGCGTGGCCATTACCACGATTGTAGCTGCATTGCCCCGCAAGCCGGAGCGCAAAATCAACGCCATTCGGGCGCCAAGCTGCGATCAGAATTACAGGCGGAGTCCCGCTTCTCACCCGTAGCGGCACAGGCTGAAATTTCCGCCCGCCACTGCGCCGATGATCAGGAACGGCTCTTTGCCGAGGGCGACCGCTTCCGGCAGCGGAGCGTCGGGCGATTCGTGCGACAGGTCTTCTTCGCAGGCGAAGAAGCGCAGGAAGGCGCGGCGCTTGTGGGTGTCATGGTCGCGAATGGTGCCGCGCAACACCGGGTAGGCGGCCTCGAGCGCATCCAGAACCGAACGCTGGGTCACGTGGCCTGCAACTTCAACCTGCACTTCGTTGCCGGTGTTGGTAAGCGTGCGCAGATGCGCCGGGAGTTCAACCCGAACCGTTGCCATAGCTGCTCCGAGCGCCCCCGCCTATTTCAAGCTCTGCACTTCGACCGAAAGCACCGCCGGTAAATGTTCAGCAATCGGCGCCCACGTGTCACCGCCGTCAGGCGAGCAATACACCTGGCCGCCGGTGGTGCCGAAGTAGATGCCGCAATCATCGAGCTGATCGACCGCCATGGCATCGCGCAGCACGTTAACGAAGCAATTGTTTTGCGGAAGGCCCCGGCTGCACTCCTGCCATTCGTTTCCGCCGTTGCGGCTGCGGAACACGCGCAGCTTGCCGTCGAGAGGGAAGTGCTCGCCATCGCTCTTGATCGGCACAACGTAAATCGTTTCCGGCTCATGCGCGTGAATGTCAATCACGAAGCCAAAATCGGTGGGCAGGTTTCCGCTCACTTCCGTCCAGGTATCGCCGCCATCGTCAGAGCGCATCACGTCCCAGTGCTTTTGCATGAACAACACGCCCGGCCGCTTGGGATTCATGGCGATGTGGTGGACACAGTGGCCGACTTCGGCAGTCGGGTTCGGCAGGAACTTTGAGTACAGACCCTTATTGATGGGCTTCCACGTCGCGCCTCCATCGTCGGTCCTGAAGGTGCCGGCCGCGGAGATCGCGATCCAGATGCGCTTGGGATTGGTGGGATCGAGAATAATGGTGTGCAGGCCCATGCCGCCGGCGCCCGGCTGCCACTTCGGGCCGGTTTCATGTCCTCGCAGCCCCGCCAGCTCCTGCCAGGTGGTACCGCCATCGGTGGAGCGGAACAGGGCCGCATCTTCAATGCCGGCGTAAACCGTGTTCGCATCGGTGAGCGAAGGCTCCAGGTGCCACACCCGCTTGAATTCCCAGGGATGCTGCGTGCCGTCATACCACTGATGCGTGGTCAACGGCTTGCCGGTGGGGCCGGTGTCGTAGGCAAACTTGTTGCTCTGGCCTTGCGGCATGCCCATTTTTGGTTCTGGCGCGCCTCCCGGCACGGCCCAGGTTTTTCCGCCGTCATCAGAGCACTGGATGAGCTGGCCGAACCAGCCGCTGGTTTGCGAGGCGTAAATTCGGTTGGGATCAACCGGTGAGCCTTTCAGGTGATACATCTCCCAGCCGCCAAAAAACGGGCCGCTGATTTGCCAGTTCTGCCGCTTGCCGTCGGCAGTGGCGATAAATGCGCCCTTCTTCGTGCCAATCAGAACTCTTACTGAACTCATGCCGATGTCGTTCTCCTGTCAAAAGCGAAAACTACTGAAAATGTGTTGCGAAAGGAAGCGTAAGCGGCAGCGAGAAACCGCCCGCAGCGTGGCGAAACGGCTTCTCGCTGCAATCACGTCGCTCGGCATTGTTTTATGCCGCAGCCTTGCTGGCCTGCGAAGCCATTTGCTTCATCATCTGCCGCATGGCGGCGACGTGGCCGGGCGCCCGCTTCTCAATCCAGGCTTCATAGCGGATGCCGGCTTTTTCCAGGTTGCTGAGAAACAGCGGGCTCATGAACATCCTGCGGCCCTCTTCAAGCGTCGGCTTCACCCGCTCATAGACCCAGAAGAACTCGCCGTTGTTCTCAAAGAACAGCTCTTCATGCAGGAGCCCGTGATTCAGATACGAGCAGGCCTGTTCCCAATAGCTGACCACCATCATGAAAAATGTGCCGGCTTCGCTGCCCATCGGAGCCACGCGCATTGCTTCTTCCATGGTGTTGGCAAAATAGTTTTTCGTAAACCAGTCGCGCGCCTGGCGCAGCCTGGGTTCACGGCGAAGATCGAATATCTTAAGTTGCAGTTCGCCTTGTTCGTGCGTCGGATTGGTAGCCATTGCTTTGCTCCTCAAATGTGATTTGTGCTGCCCTGCATCTGCTTGCGAATTGAGTTTGCGCCGTCGCGCTGACGGCGCGCATTCCGCTTACGTTTGCCGCTCCAGAATCTCATTCAGCATCCAGCGGCCGCCTGACTGCAGCGGGCGCAGGTCGCGCTCGCGCCACCGCCGCCTCACTTCGCGCAACATGACTTCGCGATTTTGCGCAATCACGCGAACCACTGAACACGTGTCGCCGCGGCTCTCATGGCGCGCGCCCCACAGCAGCAGCTCAAGGACTGCGGGGGCCAGGTCAATGCCCTTTTCGGTAAGGCGGTAGTGTACGGTGCGACCATCTTCGGCGTCGCGCCGCGCGGTCAGGATGCCCGACCGGCGCAGCTTCAGCAGGCGATCAGCCAGAATATTCGTCGCGATGCGCTCGCCTGATCCCTGGAAGTCCTTGAACGTGCTGAAGCCGCGCACCATCAGGTCGCGCACGATCAGCAATGACCAGCGATCGCCGATTACGTCGAGCGCGCCGCTGATGGGACATTCAGAGCGTCGGGTTGCCGACCGCCGAGCCACAGCCGGCACGATACACAATTAACTTGCAAAGTGCAAGTAAAGCCTGTGATTTTTTTCTGGCGGTCCGCTCGTCGCACCGGCAGCAGAACCCGCAGGCGCGGCTCGCGCCGGAACACGCCCGTCCAGGCCAGCAATGCCGGCGTCAGCAGCTTCCGTCCCATTGATATGCGGCGGCAGCTATGGCGTTCTCTGAACTCGAGGCCAGCCGCGCAGTCTTCATCTGGTCCCACGCCCGCCAGAAGCGCTTCATCTCTTCCGGCGTTCCGAATGACACGCGCACATGAGTGTCCATCGGCGGAAAGGGGCGGCCGATCTGGATCTTGTTACGGGCGAAGTAGTCGATCACCTGCCGCGCCGGGCGGCCGGCATTCATCATGGCGAAGTTGGTGTAGCTCGGAATCACATCGATGTTGCGCGTCTTCGCCTGCCGCAGGAACTCGTCACGATCGGCAACAATGCGGCGCGTCGCTTCCTGCGTCGCCGTCTTGTCGTCCATGGCTACGGAACCGCATTGCGAAGCCACCGCGTTGACGTTGTTATCGAGCTGCCACTTTGACATTTGCCGCGCCCGCTCAGGCGTTGCCACCGCATAGCCCAGGCGGATCCCGGCCATGCCGTAAACCTTCGAGAAGGTGCGCGCAATCATTACTGAATCGGAGGGCTCGCTGGCGGCATACCCGGGCAGCCCGTTGGCAAAGTGGTGGTAAGCCTCGTCAATCAGCAGAACGTAGCCCGAGGGCACTTGGCGGGCAAACGCAGCAAGGTCAGAAGCCGGCGTGAGGCTGCCGGTGGGGTTGTTCGGATTGCAGATATAAATTAGCCCGCCATTGCCGGCGCGCGCCGCCCCCAGCATGGCATCCAGGTCGTGAGCGTAAGTCGCCGTCAGCGGAACGGTAGTGACTTCAGCGCCTCGCCGCGCCGCGTATGCGCCCATTGCCTCAAACGTGGGATGGCCGGTGACCAGCCGCTTGCCGGGCGCCGTGAACGCTTCCGCCGCCATGCGCAGAATTTCAGTCGAACCGGCGCCAATCACGATCTGGTTCTGCTGCACGCCGTGCAACCGGCTGATGCGGTCGATCAGCGCCGCGTAATCCGGCGGAAACGTGTAGCGGTTGGCCCGCCCCAACGATTGCCGCATGGCGTCCTGCACCGAGGCAAAAGGCCCGTAGGCGTTCTCGTTGCGGCTCAGCAGAATCACGCCGTCTACCGTGGTGGTTGCTGCGGCTTTGCCGTCAAGCCCCGCCAGCAAGCGCTGCGGATACGCGAGTGCTGGGCTCGCGGTTGCTGCGGCCGCCGCTGCGGCTCCCATGCCAAACAACAGATTTCGCCTGGAAAATTCCTGCGCCATGGCTGACCCTCCGCCGTAAACTCGGCGTGCGAATTTTACAACGGAGTTGAGGCTTCAGGATACGAAGAATCGTCTGGCTGTCCGGGTCGCTGCGGGCGCTTGGTTACGCGCAGCCGGAATGCAGTTTGCAGGTGTCCTCAGGCGCAGCGCGCGTGCCAGGTCGATTGGGCCGCGGCGAACGCTACCCACAGCAGCGCGGCGCGGCAAAAATCGTAAGCTGCCGGCTGCTTTATCGCCAGCGCCTGCAGCACCGCATCAGACGCCACGATCAAGGCGGCTGAAACCATGGCCGCAAAAAAGGCGAAGATCATCAGCTCGATTCGTGTGCCCGTCCTCGCCGTCTCGTAACTCTCAAAGTCTGGAGTAAAGGCGCGCAACGATTCGGTGCGTTCTTCAGGTAGCGTGGTGCACGTAGCCATACGCGTAAGAATGCACCGTTCACCCCGGCGCCGCAGCGGGCACGCAGCAAAAAATGCCCGCCCACTACCGCTTTGGGAACGCAATTCACAACGGGAAAGCGCCGGTTACTCGGCCGACCTCACCCGCTGCAGCACTGCCAGCAGGTGATGCGCTTCGTGCAGCAGGAAGAACTCGAGCCACTGCACCAGCGTCATCTCGCCGAATCGCGAGTGCGCCGCGCTGCGCGCAAGCTGGGTCGCGTTAAGGCCCGCAAACAGCGCCACTATTTCGGCGCGATCGCGCGCCAGCCGCTCGCGCAGCTTGCCTAACGGCAGCGCAGACCATTGTGGCCACTCCGGGTCGGCTTCCGCCTTGTAGCCCGGAATCCTGGGGCGGTCTTCCCTGAGGATCAGGGCTGCGCGCTCCAGAAAGACGCCCTGGTAGCGCGCCATGTGCGCCAGGTTCTCGCGTGCCGACCACTTGCCCGACGCCGGCCGCCGGTCAATCGCGGCTTCGTCCACTCCGGCGAGGATAATGGGCAGCGAATCGAGCTGCGACTGAAGGCGCTGCCTTGTGGATTCAGCAAGCATTGCGGGAATTCTACGTTGAGCAGCGCCGACAATGAACCACTCGGGACTCGCAGCGTCCTTAGCTCACCTTTGGCAGCGTGATGGTCACGGTGGTTCCACGGCCTTCGCCTTCGCTCTCGGCGTAGGCATCGCCGCCGTGGCGGCGCGCGATCGTGCGCACGATAAACAGGCCCAGCCCACTGCCCTTCACGTGGGCAACGGCACGATTTTTGACCCGATAAAAGCGCTTGAAAACCTGCTTCAGCTCCGATCGCGGAATGCCGACGCCGCCATCGGTCACCTGCACGTTGACGTGGTGAACGTCAGGCACGGAAACCCGCACGTCAACTTTGACCGCGCCCGCCGAATATTTCACCGCATTATCGAGCACGTTATTGAAGGCCGTGCGCAGCTCATCCGGATCGCCCAAAATCACCGGCCGGCTGCCATTCGCGACGCAGGAAAAATTCAGCGCCCCGGGTTGCAGGTTGTGACGGGTGCGCGCCAGGTCAGCGCACTCGCTCATCAGCGAGCCCACATCCACGTCGGTGCGCTGGCGGTCGCCGCGCCCGCGCAACTCGCCGGCTTTCAGCACCTGCTCCACGGTTGCCAGCAGCCGGTCAGTGTCGTCCTGCATGATCTTGTAAAACTCGCGCCGCTGTGCCGGATCGGTTTCGCGCGCCTGCAAGGTCTGGAGATACAGCCGCAGCGAGGCAATCGGCGTTTTCAGCTCATGCGTGATGGCATTGATGAAGCTGTCGTGCTGCTCATTGCGGCGGATTTCGCGCACCAGGAAGATTGTGTTCAGGATCATTCCCGCGATGATCACGCCGAAAAAGATAATTCCCAGCACCAGCTTGCCGACTTCGCGCCAGTTCAGCAGCACCCAGCCCACGTTCAGTGCCACCGCCACCACCACCAGGCACACTCCGAACGTCACAAAAAAAGCGATGGTGCCGCGGCGGCTGGTGATACGCATGGGTAGCGAGGGTCGTTGGCTCTTCGGCCGTCAGCGTGATTCCACAGCATGGCGCCTGCTGACGCGCAGGCCAGAGGCCGATGAGCCAAAACAAAAAACGCCCGCGGAAATTGTAAACCGCGGGCGTCGGCAGGTTCCCGGGAGGGAGTTGCTACTGAATTCGTTGCCTTACGCCGAAAGCAGCTCAGCGTCGGGCGCCGGGGTTTCAACCGCTGCCTCAGCAGGCGCTGAGCCGGTGGGCGCCAGCCGATGCTGCTTGATGTCCCAGACCAGGCCGAGCTTGCTGAAAAGCCAGATGGCGTACCAGTTGAAATCGACCTCGTACCAGCGCAAGCCGTGGCGCGCCGAAAGCGGATGCGCGTGGTGATTGTTGTGCCAGCCTTCACCGAAAGTCAGCAGCGCAATCAGGAAATTGTTGGTGGAATCGTCCTTGGTCTGGAAGCGCCGCGAACCCCACATATGAGTGGCCGAATTGACCAGCCAGGTGCAGTGCAGGCCGACCACTACGCGGAAGAACACGCCCCACAGCACGTACTGCGGGCCGCCGAGCACCAGCAGCACCACGCCCAGCAGCACTTCCGGAACCCAGTGCCACTTGTTGATGAACATGTGCACCGGATCTTTGGCCAGCTCAGGGGTGTAGCGCGCCAACTCGCGCGCCTGGTTGTGGTATCCCTTGCCGGTCAGGATCCAACCCATGTGCGACCACCACTTGCCTTCGCGGGGAGTGTGCGGATCGCCGGGCTTATCGGAATTCTGGTGGTGAATGCGGTGCACCGCCACCCAGAAAATCGGCCCGCCTTCCAGCGCCAGCGTGGCGCAAATCGTCAGGAAATATTCAAACCACTTCGGGCACTTGAAGCCGCGGTGCGTCAGCAGGCGATGGTAGGCCAGCCCGATGCCGAGCGACCCCGAAACCCACCATAAAAACAGCGCGACCAGCAGCGGCTTCCAGCCGAACCAGAACAGTGCTGCCACTGCGCCGGCGTGGAAGATCGCCATAATGATGGTCGTAAGCCAATTGGTTTGTTCGTCCTGTTCGAGTGGTCTGCCGAGCTGCAAATCCATCTTGAGCCTGCCCCTGCCTTTCGTTTGGAACTGATGTCCAGAGTAAAGTGCGGGGAAGCCCCTGCCGCGTAATACTTGTGTAATGGTGCACCGAAGGTAATGTCAGGCGCATGGGCGCGGCGTCAGGAGCGGGTCCGGGCGGAGCTGCGGTTCTGCAGGAAGGCCTGCAGGATCAGCACCGCCGCCAGCCGGTCAACCACTTGGCCGCGGCGGCGGATGCTCATATCGGTTTCGCGCAGCACGCGCTGGGCTTCCGCGGTGGTCAGGCGCTCATCCCACAGATGCACCGGCAGGTGGAAGCGGCGGCGCAATTCTTCGGCCAGCGCCTCGACTTTCTGCGCCTGCGAGCCGGCCTCGCCGCTCATCCGCAACGGGTAGCCCACCACGATCTCGCTGATTCCGTGCCGGCGGATCAGATCAGCCAGCGATTGCAGGTCTGCGCGTTTGCTGGTCCGCCGCAGCGTCGGCAGGCCCTGGGCGGTGATGCCCAGGGGATCGGAGATGGCCAGCCCGATGGTCCTCGACCCCACATCGAGCGCCAGCAGGCGCCCCGCAGCACTCCCGTAGTAACTATTGTCCTGCACCACTGAATTATAGGTTCGGCGCGCCGCATCGTATGATGAGGCAACACGGGAGGATGCAAAGTCCAGGATGCGAAGAAGAAAAGCGCGAGCTCACATCGGAACACGACCCGGTTCCGGCGCTCGCAATTTTTGCATTTTCACTTTGCAGTTTGAAAAATCGTGAGTCCTGATCGCGCCGTTAATGACCCCGAGCCTGTGCTCGAGGAGTCAACGCCCGCGGCCGCTTCGCTGCCTGAGCCGCGCGCCGTAACGGCAGGCCTGCGCGCCGCGCAAACTGCCGGCAGCGCCATCACGGTGCTGACCATCGTGGCCGTGCTGGCCGCCTGCTATTTCGCCAAGCTCGTTATCGTGGTGTTGCTGGTGGCCGTGCTGCTGGCTTTCATCCTTGCGCCTATTGCCGATTTTCTGGAGCGCCGCCGCATTCCTCGCTCCGTTTCAGCCGCCATCGCCGTGCTGCTGCTGATGGCCGGCCTCTTCGGCGCCAGCTATTACTCGTATTCCAAGGCGCAGGACCTCGCCCACGAGCTGCCGAAATATTCCGGCCGCATCCGCGCGTCCCTGGAAAAATACGTGCGCAAGGCCGAAGACCTGCGTAAATCCACGGCCAACGTGCTGCCCAATACCCCGACCGATTCCAACGCGCAGAAAGTCGTAGTTGAGCAACAGACGAACTGGTCTGACTACCTGACGCGCAGCTTTGGCGGCCTGACGGACTTCCTGTTCGCCATGGCCTTCATCCCCTTCCTCATTTACTTCATGCTGAGCTGGCAGGAGCACGTGCGCGCCGCCACTGTCATGCTGTTTCGGCTGGAAAACCGCAATACTGCCTACGTTACGCTCGGGGCCATCTCCAAGATGATTCGCTCCTTCATCGTAGGCAACGTGGTGGTCGGCCTGTTCATGAGCGGTGCGCTGGTCATCGTCTTCGGCGTAGTGCACGTTCCATATTTTTATTTTGTAGGCTTCCTGAGCGGCTTCCTCAGCCTGATTCCTTACCTGGGAGTCGTGATCGCAATGGCGCCGCCGCTGGTCCTTGGGCTTGGCCGAATCCATGGCGCCGACGCAATCATCATCGTCGTCGCTGTTGCCGTAGTGCACCTGGTCGCCTTGAATGTGCTTTACCCCAAGATGATTGGCAGCCGCGTGCGGCTCAATCCGCTGGCCGTAACGGTGGCCCTGCTGCTCTGGGGATGGCTCTGGGGCGCGATGGGCCTCATCCTGGCGGTGCCGATCACAGCGGCAATGAAGATCATCTTCGATCACGTTGATTCACTGCGCGGCTACGGCGCCTGGCTGGGCGAGTAGGGAACTGCCGCGCCCGAAACACGCGAAGAATTTGAACCCACGACGTGGAATGACGCTGGCCATTTCTTAGCCTTGAGGCATCATCACAGGATGAGAGGTGCAGCTTATGGCGGTGGAAAGCTCACCCACGCTTCTTCATTGTCCTGTGTGCGGCAGAGATAACCTTATGCCGGTTCCGGAAAACCTGGAGTTCTTTGTCCGGCGCAAAGATCCGCCTGAAGACCCGCAGCTCGGAACCGAAAAAATGGCAGGCTTTATCTGTGAAACCTACGGACACATTTTCTTTGTGAGCAAGTCTGACCTGGTGCGCGCCCGGCAGCCTGAACGCTGACGAGCCGACGCGCTGAATTCGCTCGCGACCTCGCGGCCTCGCGAACATCCAATTGGTTATATTTGTCTTTGAGGAGGCGGGATGGCCGCGCTCACTTCCGGCATGAATGCACCGCGATTTAAGCTGCCGCTCGTCCAGGGCGGTAACTTCTCACTGGATGAGGCGCTCTCCCGCGGCCCGGCGCTGCTGGCCTTTTTCAAGGTTTCCTGCCCGGTGTGCCAGTTCACCATGCCCTACGTCGAGCGGCTCTACAAAGCCTACGGCAATTCGGGTGTGACGGTAGTCGGGGTTTCACAGGACGACGCCTCCGCCACCCGAAAATTTATGGCCGAATTCGGCCTGAGCCTGCCGGTGGCGCTCGAAGACACGCAATCGTGGGATGCCTCAAACCAGTACGGCCTCACGAACGTTCCGACGCTGTTCCTGGTCGAGCCGTCAGGCGCGATTGAGGTTTCCGCGGTCGGCTGGTCGCGTGCCGATATGGAGAAGATCTCGCGCGAGCTGGCCTTCCGCAGCGGCGCCACCCAGGTCCCGCTGGTCTCAAAGGGCGAATCGGTTCCTGATTTCAAATCGGGTTGAAGCTCAAAAAATTAGCCCGCAGTTTGCGGGCTCTTGATAGAGACAAGCCGACGCTACGAGTAGGTTATGCCGGGACCGTGTCCTCTACCGCGACCCGCACCCCGGCGTCAGTGAAATGCTTCAGCAGGCGCTCGGTGCCGAGCATGGCGACCCCGGCGGCCAGCAGCATGGTTCCGATCAACTGAAACGCAACTGTGGCGGCGTTCTGGCCCAGTGCGGCCTGGCGTGCGCACCACCCAATGCTGCCGAGGCCGGTCGCCAGCAGTAGCCATCCCAGCGGCCAGCCTGTGGTGGATGCGGTGTGCAGGCGCTCCAGGCAGCGGCCCACGCTGAGCAGCACTACACCGAGCAGCTCAGCAATGCCGGCCAACACAATCAGCTTTTGCAGGTCGCGGTCAAAGCCGTGGGCGTGGCGCATGTAGTCCAGGGCCACGGCCGTAGCCAGCAGCATGGCCGTCAGGATGGCTCCTAGGCCCAAGCCGCGCCAGACGTGCATTTCTCTTTCAGCGCTCATTCAAGCCCTCACAGGCGCAGTTTTTCAGTCTTCCGGGCAGGCGGCAAATTACCGCGGTAATGCCAACTGATTGCATTGCAGGAGCTTGGTAAAAGCTGCAACTTTATCGTGATGAGCGACATCAATAAACTTGACAATAGGCTACTCAAGTTTTATCATTCCCGTGAAATTGGCCATCATCAGCGAAGAAATCACCGGAAATCAGTAGCTTAGGAGCGGAGGCAGTTTCCATGGCAAAGATTATTGGCATTGATCTGGGCACCACCAACTCGGTCGTGGCGGTGATGGAGGGTGGCGAACCCAAGGTCATCGCGAACGAGGAAGGCGGGCGCACCACGCCGTCGGTGGTGGCGTTTACGAAGAACGGTGAGCGCCTGGTAGGCCAGGTGGCGAAGCGCCAGGCCATTACCAACCCGGAGAACACGGTCTATTCGATCAAGCGGTTCATGGGGCGCCGTTACAACGAAGTAAACGAAGAAATGAAGATGGTGCCCTACAAGGTGGTGCCGGACGGCGACCGCGTGGCGGTCGAGGCCAACGGCAAGAAGTACACCCCGCCTGAGATTTCAGCTTTCATCCTGATGAAGCTGAAGAAGGCGGCGGAAGACTACCTGGGTGGCGCCGTGACCGAGGCGGTCATCACGGTCCCGGCGTATTTCAACGATGCGCAGCGCCAGGCCACCAAGGATGCCGGCCGCATCGCAGGCCTGGACGTAAAGCGCATCATTAACGAGCCCACGGCGGCCGCGCTGGCCTACGGCCTGGACAAGAAGAAAGACGAAACCATTGCGGTTTACGACTTCGGCGGCGGCACATTCGATATTTCGATCCTGGAAGTCGGCGAGGGCGTGATCGAGGTGAAATCGACCAACGGCGATACCCACCTCGGCGGCGACAACATCGACCAGCGAATTGTGGATTGGCTGATCGGCGAGTTCCAGAAGAAGGAAGGCCTTGACCTGCGTGCGCGCGGCAACGAGATGGCGCTTCAGCGCCTGCGTGATGCGGCGGAGCGCGCCAAGATCGAGCTTTCAACCACGATGCAGACCGAGATCAACCTGCCGTTTATCACGGCCGACGCTTCCGGTCCCAAGCACCTGGTTGAAACGCTGACGCGCGCCAAGCTTGAGAGCATGATTGAAGACATCATTCAGCGCTCAGTCGGCCCGTGCAAGCAGGCGATGAAGGATGCCGGCATCGGTCCCGACAAAATCGATGAAGTTGTGCTGGTCGGCGGCCAGACGCGCATGCCGCGCATTCAGGCGCTGGTGAAAGAGCTGTTCGGCAAAGAGCCGCACAGAGGCGTGAACCCTGATGAAGTTGTGGCAGTGGGCGCGGCCATCCAGGGTGGAGTCCTCGGCGGCGAGGTAAAGGACCTGCTGCTGCTCGACGTCACTCCGCTGACGCTTTCGATTGAAACCCTGGGCGGCGTGGCGACGCCGATGATTCCGCGCAACACCACGATTCCGACGCGCAAGACGGAAGTGTTCTCGACCGCGGCTGACAGCCAGCCCTCAGTTGAAGTCCATATTCTGCAGGGCGAGCGTTCACTGGCGGCGCAGAACCGCACGCTGGGCAGGTTCCATCTCGATGGGATTCCGCCGGCGCCGCGCGGCGTGCCGCAAATTGAAGTGACGTTTGATATCGACGCCAACGGCATTTTGAACGTCACGGCCAAGGACCGCGCCACCGGCAAAGACCAGAAGATCACGATTACATCGTCTTCAGGCCTGAGCAAGGAGGAAGTGGAGAAAATGGCCAAGGATGCCGAGGCGCATTCGGCTGAGGACAAGGCCAAGCGCGAGGAGATTGAAGCTCGCAACCAGCTCGACGGCATGGTGTACCAGATTGAAAAGATGCTGCGCGAGCAGGGCGACAAGATCTCGCAGGCGGAGCGCGGCGAAGTGGAAGCGGCGCTGGCCGATGCGAAATCGGCGCTGCAGTCGGGCGATAAGGGCCAGATGGAATCGGCGCGCAATCGCCTGACCCAGGCTTCTCACAAGCTGGCTGAGGCCATGTATAAGCAGGCACAGCCGGCAGGCGGCGCGCAGCCTGGAGCGGGCCCGGGACCGAGCGCGAACGGCGCGGCCGGGTCAACCAACGGCTCAAAGCCGGGCGAAGGCGTCATCGACGCCGAGTACGTGGACGTGGAAGATAAGAAATAACGTGGTATTGCGGGGCGGCGAGGAATCTGCCGATGAATTTAGGGCAGGTTTCTCGCTGCGTCCCGTGGAACAACAAGGCCAAGGCAAACAGGGTTCAGCTATGGGCAAGCAATACCTCGTCGTAAAGATTGCACACCAGATTGGCCACGTGCTCAGCCTGGTTCCGCTGCCGGGGATTTTTTCGCAGAGCGCGGCCGAGGAGCTGGTGCGCGAAATCACTTCAGCCGAGCCTGGGTCGAAGCTGATGATCCAGGAAGTCGGCGTGGCGTAAACGCAGTGATCGCAGCTTCCGGCCAGGCGCGCCGGAAAGCGACCGGAGAACACAATGCAGCGCGTCTCGACAAGACTGATTCCATTCCTGCTGGTGCTCTCGCTGAGCTCGCCGGCGCTGGCTGCTGATGCTCCGGCCGCAGCCGAGCTCACCCAGCTTCTGCAGAATTTCCTCAAAGCGGCATCGAGCAACGATGCGGCGGTGTTTGACAGCTTTTTTGCCGACGACGTCATCTATACCCGCTCATCTGGGGTGACCATCTCAAAGGCTGACATCATGCGCGGCCTGCGTGGACAGGGCAGCGAAGCGGCCCGCCCCGCCGAGCGCGCGTCGCAAACTTACGATGCCGACCAGATCACGATTCACCAGCATGGTGACATGGCGGTGGTGGCGTTTCGCCTGGTCGCCCGCCCGGGGGCGGCTGCAGCGACGCAGGCCGCGACGCAGTACTATCGCAACACCGGCACATTCCTGAAGCAGAACGGGCGCTGGCAAGCAGTGGCGTGGCAGAGCACCAAAGTTCCGGCGGAAGGCGCAGCAGCGGGGAAATAACCGCGGCGCCCTGTTCCCGGGAATCGGAAGACACTGAGAGTGCATGCACGATTCACAATGCGTGCAGTTCCGGCCGTGATCCTCACGACTTTCATGTTTTCTGCGTTCGCTTCCGATCGCGCTTCGAACCCGGTCGCAATGAAGCTGAACCTCTCGTGGCGCGGGCGCTCCATCACGATCGCCGATAAGCGCATGGCGCACACTTTTTTTCTCGACGACGACATTGACGCTTACCAGATCCACGCGGCCAAGCTGCAGGCAGCGCGGGAAGAAGGCGGTTTCATTTATTTCCTGTTTGACGTGAGCGGCTATTCGCTCGGTCCGCAGCCTGAGGCGCGCGGCGAGTGCGGCTCAGGCGAAGAGAAGAACCTGATCTGGCTGAAGCTCGACGATAAGTGGAAGCCGCTGGATAAGCAGTCGGTGCTGTACGCGTCGTGCACTGAAAATATCCAGGTGCACGATGACGCCACCTGGTCGGGCGATACGCTTTCGCTTTCGATCGACGATTACGGCAAGAAGGAAGCTCGCCGGATCGAATACAACCTGAAGGAGCCCGATAAAGGCCTGCAGGTCACGACTGCAGGAACGCTGAAGTAAGAATCGCAAGCCGTGCCGCTCGGAGACGAAGAACAGAACCAAGCCGATGCCAGCCGCCGCCAAAGATTACTACGCCGCTCTCGGCGTAAAAAAATCTGCCTCGCAGGATGAAATCCGCAAGGCGTTCCGCAAGCTTGCGCGCAAATATCATCCTGACGTCAACCCCGGCGACAAGGCAGCAGAAGAAAAATTCAAGCAGATCTCCGAAGCCAACGATGTTCTGAGCGACCCGAAGAAGCGCAAGGTTTACGACCAGCTCGGCTTTTACAGCGACAACATCGATCCGGCGGCAGCCGAGGCTTATGCGCGCGGCGGTAGTGGCGGAACAGGTGGATTTGGCGGCTTTTCGCCGGGTGGTGGCGGCAGCGGCGGGGGGCAGAATGTCCACTTTGATTTTGGCGGCTTCGATTTTTCAGACCTGTTCGAGCAGGCGCAGCAGCAAGGCTCGCGGCGCGGGCGCGCGCAACCGAGCGCTTCCGGCGGCGGCTTTCGCGATATTTTTTCGAATATGTTTGGCGGCCGTGGCGCCGCAGGCGCGGGCGCGGCCGCTGCGCCGCAGCCCGGCAGCGACCTGGAATATCGCGTGGACGTACCTTTCTGGACGGCGATTCGCGGCGGAGTGCTGCGGCTGAATGTTGCGCACCAGGAAGCCTGCCCGAATTGCCGCGGCATCGGCTTCATCGAAACCACCAGCACCTGCCCGGAATGCAACGGCAAAGGCCAGGTGACGCAGAAGGCCGGGTCGATGAAATTTAACGTGACATGCCCGCGCTGCGGCGGCGCCGGCAAAGATCGCATCACCTGCACGCAATGCCGCGGCGAAGGAGTAGTGCAGCGCAGCGAGCCGCTGGAAGTTCGCATCAAGGCCGGCACGCGCGATGGGCAGCGCATCCGGCTGCCGGGCAAAGGCAACGCCGGACCGCACGGCGGCCCCGCAGGCGACCTGTACATTGTGGTCCACATGGAGCCGCATGCCGTGTTCCGCCGCGAAGGTGACGACATTTACGTCAACGTGCCGGTGACCGCGATGGAGGCCGCGCTGGGCGCGCGCATTGAAGTTCCCACCATCGATGGCCGCGCCCAGCTCAAGATTCCGCCCGGAACACACTCAGGGCAGAAGCTGCGGCTGCGCGAAAAAGGCGTGCCCTCGGCGACCAAAGACGGCACGCGCGGCGATCAGATCGTGGAAGTGCAGATTGTCGTGCCGCCGCCTCACGATCTGCGCGCGCGCGAGCTGTGGCAGGAACTGCAAAAGCTGAGCGAGTCAGAAGACCCGCGCAAAGAGCTGTTCGCGAAGGTGTGAAGCTCCACCGATTGTGAACGTACACTGCTCACGTCGAAGTCTGGCCTGGAATTCCCGCCGGTGAACACCATCCTTGAAACGCCGCGGCTGCTGCTTCGTGAGTTCATCGCGGCCGATTGCGACCCGCTGTTCTCGGTTATCGGCGATGCCGAAACCATGGCGTTCTACCTGCGGCCGTTCACTCGTCGTGAAACCGAACAATGGATTGATCGCAATCAGCGCCGCTATCGCGGTGAAGGCCACGGGTTGAGGGCGGCCGTGCTGAAGGGGTCAGGCGAGTTCATCGGCGATTGCGGCCTGGCTTCGCAGGATGTGGATGGCGAGCGCCTGATTGAAATTGCCTACCATATTCGTCGCGATCACTGGAACCAGGGCTACGCCACCGAAGGCGCGCAGGCCTCGATGCGCTACGGTTTCGAATGCATCAATGCGCCCAAGCTGATCTCGCTGATTCGTCCGGAGAACAAGGCATCGCGCCGCGTCGCGGAGAAGAATAGCCTGCGCATCGAGCGGCAGACCGTGCGGGTGGGATTGCTGCACGACGTGTGGGCCATCACGCAGGAAGAATGGATGCGCTCACAGCGCTGAGGCGGCGCGTCTTAGTGGTCCGCGGGCTTATTGCGGCCCTCCTGTCACGCCCAATTGCCAGAATAAAAAGCTGAGCTGGTCCACAACGTCATCAATAATTTTGCTGACCGGGCGCGCGTCGGAGTGCCCGCCTTTGACGTCGTAGTGCAGCAGGATGGGATTGGGCCCGCCATTATCGGCTTGCAGCAGCGCGGTCATTTTGCGGGCGTGCAGCGGCGCGACCCGCGTATCGGCATCGCCGCTCCACAACATCACGGCGGGATATTTTGTCCCCGGCTTCACATGGTGATAGGGCGAGTAGGCGTAGAGATATTTGAACTGCGCCGCATCTTCGGCTGAGCCGTATTCCGGCGTCCAATAGCGCGCGACCAGGAAATTCTGGTAGCGCAGCATGTCGAGCAGCGGAAACGAACAGAGCACGGCGCGGTACAGGTCGGGGCGCTCGGTCAGCGCGGCGCCAACCAGCAGGCCCCCGTTGCTGCCGCCGGCGATGGCGAGCTTTGCAGAATTCGTGTACTTGTTGGCGATGAGCCACTCGGCCGCGGCAATAAAATCATCAAACACATTCTGCTTGTGCTCGCCCATTCCGGCCTGGTGCCACTTCTCGCCGAACTCGCCGCCGCCGCGCAGGTTAGGAATGGCCCACACTCCGCCGCGCTCCGCCCAATACACTGCCTGGGTTGAAAATGCGGGCGTCAGGCTCAGGTTAAAGCCTCCGTAGCCGGTGAGATACACGGGATTGTTGCCGTTAAGCTTTAGCCCCTTGGTGTACAGCAGGAACATCGGAATGCGGGTTCCGTCTTTCGACGTATACCAGACCTGCTTGACTTCAAATTTGTTGCTGTCAACCGGGCGGCGTTCGCGTGCCCACTCTTCCCGCGAGCCTTTAGCAACGTCGTAGCGGTAGATCACGGCCGGAATGTGAAACGTGTCGAAGCGGAAGAACAGGAAATTATTTTCCCAGCGGCCGCTGATGGCGTTCACCGAGCCGATGGTGGGCAACTGGAGCGTGCGTTCTTCCTTACCTTCAGCGCTGAAGATTTTTACTTCTGCGGAGGCATTGCGCAGGTAGTTGACCACGATTTTGCCGCCGGCGAGCGTATAGCTTTCCATGGCAGCGTCGCTTTCAGGCACAACCTGCCGCCATTTCTCCTGCGCCGGATTTTCCAGATCGACGGCAATAAGTTTGCTGTTGGGCGCATTCCAGTTGGTGCGCACATAGGCCACGTGGCCGGCAAGATCGAATTCAAAACGCGCGGGGATGCCGGTAATCAGCGGGCGCACGGCAGCCTCGGCTCCGGTTTTTGAGGCGAGGTCCTGGAAATAAACTTCTGAGCGATCAGCCGCGGCTCCGTGCAGCACGTCAATCAGCAGGTAGCGGCCGTCTTCGGTGAGCGCGGGATAGGCAATTTCAGTGGGGCCAAGCTGGTCGCCAAAGACCTGCTGGTCCTGTTCGGCGGAGGTGCCGAACTTGTGAAAGCGAATGCGCGGGCCCGTGCCCGGAACATTCAGCCCGTAGTAGAAGCCGCTGTGGTCGGGCAGCAGCGCCACGCCGATGTACCGCGCGGCAGGCAGCACGTCGGTCAGGTCCTGGCGGGTTTCGAGGTTCTTGAAGCGAAGCTCAACTTCGTCGGCGCCGCCGCGGCGAATTCCGTAGGCGAGCAGGCCGGCGTCTTCGGTCACGTCTTCCATCGCCACGCTGACGCTGTGGTCAGGGCTCATCGGGTTGGGATCGATCAGCACTTCGTCTTTGCCGCTGCGCTCATCGCGCAGGCGAATGACGGCCAGGTCCTGGTCGGCTTTGCGCTCGGTGTAGAAGAGCCGCTGGTTGCGTTCCAGCGGGGTGCTGACCACGTCGACTTTCAGCAGCTCTGCCACCCGCACGGCGATCTCCGCGCGCCCGGGAAGGCGATCGAGGATGGAGCGGGTGTAGGCGTTCTGCGCGTCGACCCATTTGCGAGTCTCAGGCGATTGCTGATCTTCGAGCCAGCGATACGGGTCCGCGATCGTGACCCCGTGAATGGTCTCTGAGAATTC
>JAJPJZ010000307.1 GCA_021323935.1 Terriglobia bacterium
CCGCTCACGTCGAGAGGGGCCTCGCGCGCGCCGAGCAGGTTTACCTGGGCGAGCTGATCAAGACCGAAGACTGCAATGAAGGCGTCAGTGCATGGATGGAAAAGCGCCGGCCGCGGTGGACGGGCCGCTGATGCCTAAGCTGCTCTCCATGCGCGAAGCTGTTGCCGAGTTCATACACGACGGCGCAAGCGTTGCCATGGGCCTGCAGCTTGAGCAGATGATTCCGTTTGCCGCCGGCCACGAAATCATTCGCCAGAAAAAGCGCGGGCTCACCTTGATTGGGCCAATCTCCGACATTCTCTTCGATCAGCTCATCGGCGCCGGCTGCGTCGAGCAGGTCATTGCTGCCTGGGTCGGCAACGTCATGATGGGCTCGGCTTATAACTTTCGTCGCGCGGCTGAGCAGGAAAACCCCGGCACGCCCGGCAAAACACTGCGCGTCGTGAACATGACCAACTTCACGATTGCGCTGGCGCTCCAGGCCGGAGCCGTGGGCGTACCGTTTCTGCCGGCTTACACCGCGCTCGGCAGCGACGTAGCTCACGGGAATCCGTTCTTCGCAACAATCACCGATCCTTTCGCTGGAGCCAACGCGCACTCGCGCGCGGGCGAAGGCGCCCGGCAATCACCCGAGCACAACCGGCTGCATGCGATTCGCGCCCTCACGCCCGATGTCACGATTGTTCACGTGCAGCGGGCCGATGCCGAAGGCAACGCCCACTGCTGGGGAAACTTCGGCGTCATGATTGAAGCGGTTCGCGCGGCCAGGCGCGTCATTGTGGTTGCCGAAGAAATCGTCGCACCCGACGTCATCTCCAGCGACCCCAACCGCACCGTGATCCCCGGCTTCATGGTTTCGGCGGTGGTCGAATGTGCGGGCGGCGCGCATCCTTCGCCGGTGCAGGGCTATTACAAGCGCGACGACGCCTTTTTCCGCCAGTATCATGAGCTGACCATGACCAGCGCGGAAAGCGCCGCCTGGCTCGACCGTTGGGTGTACGGCGTCGCCGATCGCATAGGGTACATGGAGCGGCTGGGCGCCTGCCGCGCACAACAACTCAAGACCAGGCAGCACGCCTACGCCGCTGCCGTTGACTACGGATACTGATGGAATTTGAAATCACTCCCGAAGAAGTGAGCACGCTGCGCCGGCAGGGCGGCGAATTTACACTGCTCGACGTGCGCGAACCACAGGAGATTGCCATTGCCGCGCTTCCCGGCGCCGTGAACATCCCGATGGGCGAGATCACGACGCGCATGCAGGAACTCGACCCCGAGCAGCACATCGTTGTGGTGTGCCATCATGGAATCAGGTCGGCGAACGTGGCGGCATGGCTGCAGCGGCAAGGCTTTGAGCGCGTGCAATCGATGCGCGGCGGCATTGACCGCTGGTCGAAGGAAGTGGATCCGAGCATCCCGACCTACTGAACGCGATAAGCTATAAGCCAGGGGCACGCAGCCGGGCTGGAGAGGCCGCGTGTCGGCCGGCTAATCGCATTACTTTCTGATGAAGAAGCAGCTCATCTCAATCCGCGTGAACGGGCGAACGCACGAGATCGCGATTGCGCCTTCGCAATTGCTGCTGGAATGCCTGCGGCAGGACCTCGGGCTCACCGGCTCCAAGCGCGCCTGCGAAGATTCCAGTTGCGGCGCCTGCACCGTGCTGATTGGGGGCACGCCGATGCTCTCCTGTGCGACGCTCGCCATGAGCGTTGCGCTCGATGATGACGGCCACGGACCGGAGATCACCACCGTCGAAGGCATCGCCGAGCACGGATCGCTGGCGGCAATTCAGAAGGCCTATGGCGATTGGGGCGGCGCGCAGTGCGGCTTTTGCACTCCCGGGTTCATGTGCACGGTGTCGGCGCTGCTCGATCACAATTCCGATCCCAGCGAAGCCGAGGTACGCGATGCGCTGAGCAGCAACTTGTGCCGCTGCACCGGCTACATGCAGATGTACCAGGCGGTTCGGGCCGCGATTGAGGCGGAGCGCAAGGGGCGAGCGGCGGCCGGGACAGGCACTCACTAATGGCGAAAAACGGCAGCAACGGCGACTTCAGCGTGATCGGCAAGCCGGTGGCATTCGTTGATGCTGCCGGCAAGACCACGGGCAGCGGCAAGTACACCGACGATCTCACCATGCCCGGAATGCTGGTCGGCAAGATTCTGCATTCACCGCTTCCGCACGCGCGCATCAAGCGGCTCGACGTCTCGGGCGCAGAGCAGCTTGAGGGCGTGGTCGCAGTCGTCGTCGGCAAAGACGCGCCCAATAAATACGGCATTCTGCCGGTCGGCCACGACGAAACCGCGTTGGCCGTAGATAAGGTCCGGTACATTGGCGACAACGTGGCCTGCGTCTGCGCGGTTGATGAATCCACCGCCGAGCGCGCGCTTGAGCTCATTGACGTTGAATACGAGCCCCTGCCGGCTTACTTCGATCCCGAAGAGAGCATGAAGGCCGAGCGCGACCTGATTCACGAGCAGCGGCCGCACAACATCGAAAAGGATTACCACCACGTCTTCGGCGATCCTGACGCCGGCTTTGCCGCAAGCGACGTCATCCACGAAGCTCGCTACATCGCCAATGAAGTGACGCACGCCGCCATGGAGCCGCATTCCACCCTGGCGGCCTTTGAAATCGATCCCCAGAGCGGCGAGCCCGGCCGGCTGACGGTGTGGTCATCGACCCAGGTGCCATATTACCTGCAGCACAAGCTCTCGCTGGTACTGGAAATGCCGATGTCACAGATTCGCGTTATCAAGCCGCTGGTGGGCGGCGGATTCGGCGGCAAGAGCGAAGTTATTCCGCTTGAGATCATCGCCGCCGTGGCGGCGCGAAAGGCCAAAGCCCCGGTCAAAATCACCTACACGCGCGAAGAAGTTTTCTGGGCGCATCGCGGGCGGCCGCGCACCATCATCGACCTGAAAGTCGGCGCCAAACGCGATGGCAGCCTGCAGGCGGTGAGCGCGCGCGTGGTGCAGGATGGCGGCGCCTACTGCTCCTATGGCGTGGTCACGATCCTGTATTCCGGCGCGTTGCTCGGCGCCATCTATGACATTCCTAACGTCCGCTACGACGGCTACCGCGTGCTCACCAACAAGCCGGCATGCGGCGCAATGCGTGGCCACGGCACCGTGAATGTGCGCTTCGCCTTCGAATCGGCCTTCGACGAAATTGCCTCCAAGCTCGCGCTCGATCCCGCTGAGATTCGCCGCCGCAACCTGCTCAAGCCGCCGGCCATTACGGTCAATGGCCTGCGAGTGCAGAGCTATGGCCTGCCTGAATGCATCGATCGCGTCATCGAAGGCTCAGGCTGGGGGGCGCGCAAAGGCAAGCTGCAGGCGCAGGGAAGCGTAAGGCGCGGCATGGGCCTGGGCTGCTCGCACTATGTGAGCGGCGCGGCCAACTCGATCATCCGGTCTGACATGCCGCACTCTACCGTCAACATCAAGATTGATCGCGATGGCGGCGTGGTGGTCTACACCGGCGCCAGCGACATCGGCCAGGGCTCCGACACCATGGTCGCGCAAGTCGCCGCTGAAGTGCTCGGCTGCACTCTTAGGCGCGTGAAGGTCATCGCCGCCGATACCGACCTGACGCCGATTGATATCGGCTCGTATTCCAGCCGTGTGACCTTCATGAACGGCAATGCCACGCTGCGAGCGGCCGAAGACGTGAAGAAGCAGATCGTCAGTGCGGCGGCGCGCAAGCTCGGCTGCCCGCCTGAAGATGTGGTGATGCGCGGCGACCTGGTATTTCGTCGCGGGGCAAGCCTGGTGGAACCGGGCAGAGAGCAAAGCGCGGCAGAAATTCTGGAAGCGAAAGACGCTCCTCGCGGCGGCCCGGTCAGCAGCAACGCTCCCACGGTCAGCGGCAAAGTTGAAGGACAAATCCTGCGCGGCTCGCTGCAGCAGAAGCGCAAGGAAGAAGGCCGGCGCGATCAGCTTACCTTCGAAGAAGCGGTGGTCGCGGCCATCGATTTCCACGGCGCGCTCTCCGGCACCGGCTCCTACGCTCCGCCGCAGGAGGCTCGCGGCGGCGCCTTCAAAGGCTCAGGCGTCGGCCCCTCGCCTGCGTATTCGTATTGCGCTCAGGTGGCCGAGGTCAGCGTCGATGAAGACACCGGCGAAGTCGCGGTACATAAAATCTGGGCGGCGCACGATTGCGGCCGCGCGCTGAATCCCGTCTCGGTTGAAGGCCAGGTCATCGGCTCCGTCTGGATGGGCCTGGGCCAGGCGCTGCAGGAAGAGATGGTGTGGAAAGACGGGCTGCTCATCAATCCCGGCATGCTGGGCTATTGCTCACCCTCGGCGGCCGAATCGCCCGAGATCGAATGCTACATCGTCGAGAGCGTTGACCCCGAAGGCCCGTTCGGCGCCAAGGAGTGCAGCGAAGGGTCGCTCGCGGCCACCATTCCTGCGATCTCCAACGCCATCTACGATGCCTGCGGCATCCGCCTGCGCGAATCGCCCTTCACGCCTGAACGCGTGCTGGCGGCGCTGCGCGAGCGCGATCAGCAGAAGAAGCTGAACCTGACGGAAGGCGTTTCGCCGACCGCACCTGAGCGCTTCCGCGAACACGGCGGTGCCACGTGGTTTGCCGGCAAAGGGCCGGCGCGCCATGAACTTGATCCGGCGCGCACTGGCCGCGTATCTGACGTGACCGGCGATTGAAGGGCACACGATGAAGCGCCGCCGCGAATCTGAGCTGATGTGACCGGCTGAGCAGCGCATTGAAAATGCCGGCTCGGGCGATGCGATTAAGCGGTTTGGAGCGAAGCGACAACTAGAATGAGCCTGCCGGAATTTAAATTCGTGCGGCCGCAGAGCTTGTCCGAGGCGGTTGCAATTTTGCAGCAGCACTCGCCTGCGGCTGATCCGCTTGCGCCCCGCCGTCCGCCTGAAGAGCGCGGCGGAATCGAAATCATCGCCGGCGGTACCGATCTTATTCCCAGCATGCGCCAGCGGCTGTTCGAGCCTGAATTTGTGCTCGATATTCGCGCGATCCGCGAGCTGCGCGGCATCCGCGAAGTGCCGGGCGGCGATCTCGAACTGGGCGCGCTCACCACGCTCACTGAAATTGAGCGCTCCGCCATCATTCGCCAGCGCTACCCGGTGCTGGCTGAAGCGGCGCGCACCGTGGCATCGCCGGTCATCCGCAACATGGCGACGATTGGCGGCAACATCTGCCTCGATACCCGCTGCGTCTGGTATAACCAGTCGCTGCAATGGCGCAAGTCGTGCGGCTTCTGCATCAAGAAAGATGGCGACCTGTGTCACGTCGCACCCGGCGGCCAGAAGTGCTGGGCGGCATTTTCGGCCGACACGCCGCCGGCGTTGCTCTGCCTTGAAGCTGAGATCGAAATTGCCGGCCCCGCCGGCCCGCGCCGCCTGCCGCTCTCCGAGCTTTACACCGGCGAAGGCGACGCGCGCATGAACCTGCGCCGCAATGAAATTCTGGCTCGCATCATCCTGCCCCGCCGCACTGCCAATTGGCGCGGCGCTTATCGCAAGCTCAGGATTCGCGGCTCCATTGATTACCCGCTGGCCGGCGTTGCCGTCGCCATCGAGAACAATGGCCACATCCAGCAGGCAAACATCGCGATTACGGGAGTCAACCCCGCGCCGGTGCTGGTCAAGCGCGCCGGCGGTCTGCTTGCGGGCAAAGCGCTGAGCGAGAGCCTGGCAGCCGAAGCCGCCGACCTAGCAGCACGCACCGCCAAGCCGCTCACAACTTCAGCCTTGACGCCGGAATACCGGCGCGAAATAGTTCGCGTGTTCACCCGGCGCGCGCTCATGGAAGCCGGCGGCTGAAATTGGAGCCGCCAAGCTGACGCGATCGGCTTTGTAGATCCATCTAAGTAAAATCGGCCCTGCTACCAACTCGAGCGAGCACATCACCAATTGATCACCGATTGCCACATCCACATTCAGCCGCTCGAGCTGTTCATGCCTGAGGCCATGGCACTCATGCGCAAGCGGCCGAACTGGCGTCAGGTCGAGGAGTTCTGCGGCTCCCCTAAAGCTTTCCTTCAGCATCTGGATAGCGCCGGCATCGATCGCGCCGTGCTCATCAACTATGTTGCGCCTGAGGTCATCGGCTTCACCGCGGCGGTGAATCCCTGGATCGCCAATTACTGCAAGGCCGATCCCAAGCGCTTGCTGCCCTGCGGCTCGCTGCATCCGCGCCACTCTGCCCACATCCAGGCCGATATGGAGCAGCTCGTCCGGCTCGGCATTCGCCTCATCAAGATTCATCCGCCGCATCAGCTGCTGTTTCCCAACGCCTACCTGAACGGCGTCAAGGACCTGGAAATCATCTATCGCATCGCTGAGCGCGAAGGCATTCCCATCATGTTCCACACCGGCACCAGCATCTTTCCCGGCGCGCGCAACAAATACGGCGATCCCATTTACCTGGATGACGTTGCGGTTGATTTCCCCAAGCTGCGCATCCTGATGGCGCACGGTGGGCGCCCGCTGTGGATGGATACAGCCTTCTTCCTGGTGCGCCGACACCCTAACGTCTTCCTTGACCTGAGCGGCATTCCGCCCAGGACGCTGCTGCGGTATTTTCCGCGCCTCGAAGAAATTGCCACCAAATCCTTGTTCGGCACCGATTGGCCCGGCCCGGGCGTGCCTGAGATAAAGAAAAACCTCGATGATTTTCGCGCCCTGCCGATCTCTGAAGATTCAAAGCAGCAGATGCTCAGCCGGACTGCCGCGGCAATTTGGCCTGAATAGCTGCGAACCGGCCGCAAACCAGGCCGCTCGGCGCCGCATACGCGCCCAAAGTATCTCTGCATTTTTGCTGCTAGAAGCGTGACGCTGAGGCGCCGCCCGCGAGCTCTTCCAGCACGTTGAACAGCCCGTTTCCGGCCTGCGACCCGGGAGCGATGGCGCTGAGCGCAATGCGCGCGGTAAAGTGCGGCGAGGTGCGGCGGAACGTGACGTTCAGGAAGCCGTTTTCGCGCGACGTCGCCATCGA